>VAXT01000051.1 GCA_005883245.1 Actinomycetota bacterium
ACGGGACGATGGCGCGAGTCCCCGACCTCGTCGAGTTCTGCCGACGCCACGACATCAAGCTGGTCACCGTCGCCGACCTGATCGAGTATCGACGTCGGACCGAGAAGCTCGTCGAGCGCACGACGGCGGTCCGCCTGCCGACCGCGCACGGCGAGTTCCAAGCGATCGCCTTCCGCGAGAAGCTGACCGGCAAGCACCACATCGCACTCGTCCGCGGCGAGGTCGACGGCGCCGAGGACGTGCTCGTCCGCGTCCATTCCGAGTGCCTGACCGGGGACGTCTTCCACTCTCTGCGCTGCGACTGCGGCGAGCAGCTCAAGCAGGCGCTGGCGCGGCTCGCCGACGAGGAGCGCGGCGTCCTGCTCTACATGACCCAGGAAGGGCGCGGCATCGGGCTCTTGAACAAGCTCAAGGCGTACGAGCTGCAGGAGGCGGGCCTCGACACCGTCGAGGCGAACCTCGAGCTCGGTCTTCCGGCGGACGCGCGAGAGTATGGGATCGGCAACCAGATCCTCGCCGACCTCGGGCTGACGACGATCCGCATCCTCACCAACAACCCCAAGAAGCTGACCGGGATCGAGGGCTTCGGCCTGACGGTCGTCGAACAGGTGCCGATCGAGGTCGAGCCGACGGACGAGAACCGCCGCTACCTCGAGACGAAGCGCGACAAGCTCGGGCACCGGCTGCACCACCAGGATCTGCGCTTCGCCGAAGGCAGGGACGAATGAGCGACCGGATCGACGAGATCGAGTCGCGCCTGCGGGGTTTGGGGGCGGCGCAGCCGCGCCAGGAGGAGTCCGCGGACGGAGAGGCTCCTGCTGTCGACCCCGAGGCGGTCGCGGAACCCTCCGAGGCCGAGCCCGCTGCCCAGCATGCAACCGGCGACCTTCGCGTCCCCGAGGGCTACACGGTCCTCTCGGGAGGCGTCGACGGCCGCCGCGCTGTGGGCGTCGTCGTTAGCCGCTTCAACGGCGAGATCACGAACCGGCTGCTCGAGCGCGCGCTCGAGGAGCTCGAGGAGGTCGGCGTTCCTCGCGAGGCGATCATGGTCATGCCGGTGCCGGGCGCGTTCGAGCTCCCGCTGGCGGCGATGGCTCTCGCGAAGACCCGGCGCTACTCATGTGTCGTCGCGCTCGGCTGTGTGATCCGGGGCGAGACGTCGCACTTCGACTACGTGGCGAGCGAGGCCGCGAGCGGCTTGCAGCTGGCTGCAATCGAGACGGGCGTGCCAGTCTCCTTCGGCGTGTTGACCGTGGACACCCGCGAGCAGGCCGAGGAGCGGATCGACCGCGCCGGAGACGCCGTGCGGACGGCGCTCGAGATGGCCGACGTGTTCTCGCAGCTCCGGGCGCAGGCCGCGGGCGGGTTGCACTAGCCCGCGACGCGCTACGCGCCCAAGGCACATTGCGTGCTCGATGAATGCGTGGCACTGTCGCTACTATTGCGGCCCCATGGCAAAGGTGTGCGCAGTCTGCGGAAAGAAGCCGTCCTTCGGCCACAGCCGAAGCCATTCGATGGTGGCGACGAAGCGGCGCTTCGACCCGAATCTCCAGCGCGTCCGCGTCCTGCTCGACGGACGGGCCACACGCGCGTACGTCTGCACGCGCTGCCTGAAGGCCGGCAAGGTCGAAAAAGCACTCTAAGCCGGATATAAACGCCGCATGAACGAGCTCGAGCTCGCCCGTGTGGCGGAGACCGCGCTCGAACGCAGCCGGGCCCGGCTCGACGACCTGAACGTCTATCCGGTGCCCGACGGCGACACGGGCACGAACATGCTGCTCACGGTGCGCGCGGTGCGCGAGGCGCTCGAGGCAGGGGAGACGGACGTCGCCCACGCGGCGCTGCTCGGCGCACGCGGCAACTCCGGCGTCATCCTCTCGCAGATCATCCGCGGCGCCGTCGAGGGCTTCGAGGAGGACCGTTCGGTGGCGACCGCGCTGCGACGCGGCTCCGACGCCGCCTGGGCGGCGGTTCGCGAACCTGCCGAGGGAACGATCCTGACCGCGATCCGTGAGCTGGCCGACGAGGCCGAGTCGCGCCGGGACGACGAGCTCCCCGAGCTGCTGCACGCGCTCGTCGCGCGCGGAGACGAGGCCGTTGCGCAGACCCAGGAGCAGCTCGACGTGCTGAGAAAGGCAGGCGTCGTCGACGCAGGTGCGGCCGGCCTGGTCGAGATCCTGCGTGGGATCTCCGCGCATGTCTCCGGCGAGCCCTTGCCTGAGGCGGTCGAGGGTGTGGCCCTGACCACGGACGCGATCCACCAGGAGGCCTCGCGCTATCGCTATTGCACGGGGTTCGTCGTCGAGGGCGAGAATCTCGATCGCGACGCCCTCGAGCGCGAGCTCGAACCGCTCGGCGACTCGCTCCTCGTCGTCGGCGATGCGACCGCGCTCAAGGCTCACGTTCACACGGACGACCCCGGCTCCGCGTTGCGGGCGGGCACGGCGATCGGGGTCCTCGAACGGGTCGAGATCGCGAACATGCACCTCCAGAGCGCCCAGCGCGAGGAGCGACTCACGCACTCGGGTGCGGACGATCGCCGGACGGCCGTCGTCGCGGTCGTCACCGGCGAGGGCAACCGGCGGTTGTTTGAGAGCATGGGCGCGACCGGGATCGTCGACGGCGGCGAGACGATGAATCCTTCGACGGAGGACGTCCTGCTCGCGATCGAGGACACGAAGGCGCCCGAGGCGATCGTGCTCGCGAACAACGACAACGTCGTCCTCGCCGCGCGCCAGGCGGCGCGGCTCGCCAACGTGCCGGTCCAGGTCGTGCCCTCCAGCTCGCTCCAGGCCGGCCTCGGCGCGATGCTGGCGTACGACCCGCTCGCCGACTCGGAAGCCAACGCGCGGGCGATGGAGGACGCGGGCTCGGCGATCGCCGCCGGCGGGGTGACCGTCGCCTCACGAGCGGTCAGCATGGACGGCCTCCGGGTCGAGCGCGGCGCCTACCTGGGCCTCGTCGGCGACGAGCCGGTCGCGGGCGGAACGAGCTTCGACACCGTCGCCGCCTCGGTCGTCGACCGCCTGCTCGCCGAGCCGCGGGACGTCCTGACGCTGATCACCGGCGCAGACGAGCCTGAGCTCGGCCCGCTGCTGGCACGGGTCGCGGAGCAGCACCCGGACGTCGAGCTCGAAGTGCACCCCGGCGGCCAGCCGCACTACCCACTGTTGGTCTCGGCCGAGTAACTCCCTAGAGTGCGCGCGTGTCCGCTGAGCCGGTCCGTGTAGCCCTGGTCGAGGACAACGAGGTCTTCCGAGAGGCTCTCGAGCTCCTGCTCGGGCTGCGCTCGGACATCGACGTCGTCGGCTCGGTCGGGGACGGCTCGAAGGTCGCCGACCTCTGCCGGCAGCTCGACCCGGACGTGGTCGTGATGGATTTCCGCCTGCCCGCCCTGGACGGCGTCGAGGCGACGAGAGCGCTGCGGGCCGCGTGCCCGGAGGTGGCGGTGATCTGCCTCACGGCCTCCGCCAACCTGCGCGAGGTGGACGCCCTGTTCGAGGCGGGCGCCGTCGCCTGCCTCACGAAGGACGAGCACCTCGACACGATCGTCGACGCGATCCTGAGCGCCGCAGGTAACAACTGACGTGGAGCTGAGCGCCGAGAACACCGCGATCGTCCTCGACTCGACCGCGGACTTTCCGGACGCCTCCGAGCGTTTCTCGAACTGGCGCGTCGTCCCGCTCTACGTTCGCTTCGGCGCGGACAGCTACCGCGACTACGTCGAGATCGGGCCGGCCGAGTTCTACGAACGGCTGCGCACGGCCGAGGACCTGCCGACGACGTCGCAGCCGACACCCAGGGACTTCCAGGCCGCATACGACGAGCTGGCCGGCTACGAGCGGATCTTCGCGCTCAGTGTCTCGGCCAGGCTCTCGGGCACGTACGAGAGCGCGCGGCAAGCCGCCTCGGAGACCGGCGACCGTGTCCGCGTGATCGACACCGAGACCGCCTCCGCGGCGATCGCCATGCTCGCGCTCGCGGTTCAGCGGCGGCTCGAGCGCGGGACCACCGACGAGGAGATCGACGAGCTCGTCGAGCGCTTCAAGCGTGAATCCGGCCTCGTCTTCACCCTCGACACGCTCGAGTTCCTCGCGCGGGGCGGCCGGATCGGCCGAGCCGCGGGCTGGGCCGGCCAGCTCCTCCACATCAAGCCGATCCTCACGCTCGAAGACGGAGAGGTGCTGCCCCTCAAGCGGGTGCGGGGGAACCGCAAGCCGATCCAGGAGTTCGCAGAGGCGTTCCGGGCCAGAACGGGCGACGAGCCCGGGCTGCGGGTCGGGATCGCACACGCCGAGGCGGAGGAGCGCATGGCGGCGCTCGAGAAGCTGGTCCGTGACCTGCGCCCGAACGCTGAGATCGAGGTCGCGACCACGCTCGGCCCGGTCGTCGGCACGCATGCAGGCCCCGGCACGGTCGGCCTCTTCTGGTTTCAGGATTGAGAGTTAACAGGGTCGTAACCGAGGCGCGTTGGAAAATCCAAATGGTTGAGATACAAGAAGTACGCACAAGAAGCCCGCAAAGGAGGACGATGTCTCGAATCGCACTACTCGCCGCCGGTCTCGTGGCGACGCTCGCGCTTGCGGCGCCGAGCGGCGCGATGGGCCCGACGAAGCTCAAGGGGACGGTCGGTCCCGGCTTCACGATCTCCCTGAAGAAAGGTACGGCGAAGGTCAAGACACTGAAGCCCGGGAAGTACACGATCACCGTCTCCGACAAGTCCGCGATCCACAATTTCCACCTCAAAGGACCGGGGGTCAACAAGAAGATCACGTCGGTTCAGTTCGTCGGGACCAAGACCGTGACCGTCACCCTGAAGAAGGGCAAGTACACCTACGTGTGCGATCCGCACGCGACCATGGCCTCGATGAGGGGGAGCTTCACCGTCACGTAACTCGGCTACCGCTCGATCCAGGGGGCACGCAACCCGCCCCCTGGCGGGCGGGCGCCGAGCCCGAAGACCGGATCGGGCTCCTCTTCTCCGTCCAGCAGCGGCTCCACGTACTCGGCGAGCGCCGGGCCGTGCTTGAAGCCGTGTCCCGAGCCGCCGCCGAAGAGCCACACGTGCTCGTGCTCGGGATGCGGCGCGATTAGGAAGTTCGTGTCCTCGGTCAGCGAATACGGACAGGAGCGCGTGCCGACGAGCGGTGAACCGGCCAGGGCGGGGAAGCGGAGCGTCAGGTACTCGCGCGCCTGATGTTCCTTCTCCTCGGAGGCCACGCGCTCGCCCTGGTCCGGGTCGAACGCAGGCCCTTCGCGGTCCGGGCTCGTCTTGAAGCCCCGGCCGTCGAGCTCGCCGAGCCCGTAGACGCCGTTGTCGAAGTCGACCCAGCCTGGCACAGTGGGCGCCTGCCAGCCCGCGGGCGCGCCGAAGAAGTAGACGTCCTGCCTCGTCACGCGGAGGTCGACGAGCTCGGGGAAGAGACCCGCGAGCCACGCGCCTGCGGCCCAGACGACCCGGTCGGCCTCGAGTCGCTCGCCCTCCACCACCACCGCGTCGCCGTCGGGCTCGGCCTTTCCCGTGACGAAGTGGGCCCCGCGCTCGATCGCGAGCTCCGAAATGACGCGGGTCGCGTCGCGCGCCCGGAGCACTCCGGCCTCTGGCTCGAGCAGGATCGAGTCGAGGCCCCGGCCGTCGAAGCTGGGAAAGAGCCGCGCGCCCTCGTCGGGCGCGAGACGCTCGACCGCGATCCCCTGTTCGGTCAGGACGCGCTCGCTCTCCTCGCCCCAGCCGTGTGCCTCAGTGAAGAACCAGGCGACTCCGGAGGGGACGACCAGCTCGGTGCCCGTCTCCCGCTCGAGCTCGCGCCAGAGGTCGAGCGCGCGGCGGGCGGAGCGCGTGTACCAGTCGTTGTCGCCGTGCGCGAAGCGGATAAGCCTCGACTCGCCTCCCGACGCGGCGCGCACGTGCCCCGGTGGGTACTGCTCGACGACGGTCACGTCCCAGCCGCTCGAGACGAGCCTGAGCGCGAGCGAGCCGCCGAAGACGCCCGCGCCGACGACAACTGCGCTACGCAAGTGGGATCGGACTCGCGGAGCCGTTGTCGAGCCGCCAGGCCGCGAGCTCTCGGGTGTCCGTGCGCAGGATCAGCCACGGGCGCGCCGCCCAGAGGCCGGCCCGCTCGAGGTCGGCCCGCGACGGCTTCGGCGGCGAGCTCGGGTGCGAGTGGAAGACCGCGAGCTCGTAGCCCTCGTCCTCCAGGAACCAGACCTCCGGCTCGACTTCGAGCCTGAAGCGGTACGGCGACGCGTCCGCGTTCCGCCCGCGCTCGTAGCCGACTGCGCGCTCGTCGCGGATGAGCACGAGCCCGCACGCCTCGTTCGGCGCCTCGTCGAGCGCGTGGCGCTCTAGCTCGCGCCGGACCTCAGCCGGTACCAGCACAGAAATCGACGTAGTCGACGTACTCGGTGATCGTGGGCGAGTCGCCGCAAACGGGGCAGGCCGGGTCGCGTCGCACGGAGACCTCGTCGAACGATCCGGCCAGCGCGTCGTACAGGAGGAGGCGCCCGACGAGCGGCGCGCCGATCCCGAGCACGAGCTTCAGCGCCTCCGCGCCCTGGATCGAGCCGATCACGCCCGGCAGGACGCCGAGCACGCCTCCCTCCGCGCAGCTCGGCGCGAGCTCCGGAGGCGGAGGCTGCGGGAAGAGGCAGCGGTAACAGGGGCCGGTGCCAGGCGCGAAAACGGTCGCCTGGCCCTCAAAGCGGAAGATCGAGCCGTGGACGACCGGGATCCCCTTCCACACCGAGGCGTCGTTCAGGAGGTAGCGGGTCGGGAAGTTGTCGGCTCCGTCGACGATCACTTCCCAGCCCTCGTCGAGGATGCGGTCGACGTTGTCGGCGCTCAGGCGCTCCGGGTACGCGACGACGTCGACGTCCGCGTTCAGCCCGCGAACCCTCTCTTCGGCCGACTCGACCTTCGGCTCGCCGAGCGCGGCCGTCGAGTGCAGCACCTGGCGCTGGAGATTCGACTGGTCGACGCGATCGTCGTCCACGATCCCCAGCCGCCCGATGCCCGCGGCAGCGAGGTAGAGCGCAGCCGGCGAGCCCAGACCGCCCGCGCCAACGACTAGCACGTTCGCGTCGAGCAGCCGCCGCTGGCCCGCGACGCCGATCTCCGGGATCAGCACGTGCCGGCTGTAGCGGACGCGCTGCGCCTCGTCGAGCCCGCCCGGCGCCTCCACCGGAAAGCCCGCCTCGGCCCAGCCCACGATCCCGCCCGCGAGCGAGACGACGTCCTCGAAGCCGTGCTCGTGCATCGCGATCGCCAACCGCAGCGAACGGTTCCCGTGTGCGCAGTACAGAACGATGTGCCGGTCGCGCTCCGGGTCGAGCCTCGCGCCGACCTCGCCCATCGGAATGTGCTCCGAGCCCGCGATCGTCCCCGACTGGAGCTCGTACTCCTCGCGGATGTCGACGAGCGCCGGCGGATCGTCGGATGCGAGGAGCTCGTGCGCCCGCTCCGCGTCGACTTCGAGGACAAGCTCGCGGTCGCCTGCCATGCCCCAAGGATAATCGGCACTAGTGTCCCGTCCGGTAATGCCGCCGAGCTCCTGCGTCGCGAGCCTCAGGCGCCGACTCGTCGGCGCCGACCGAAAGAGGCCGTGCCGGCTTTGCGGGCACGGCCGTCTTGATCCAGAGGCCGCACTCGACCGCGGCCAAGGCTTGCAGCCTTGGCAAGGGCGAGGGTGGACTCTGGCGCCGCGTGATCGTGGCCCAGGGGCCGGCATGTATTGCCGGATGGGGCACCAATGAGCCCCCGCGCGCGGATCATCGTCATCGCCGGCGCTGCCGCCTGCCTCGCCGCGGGCGGGACGGTCGCCCTGGCCGTGATCACGTCGAACGGCAAGGGCGGGAAGGAGAGCAAGCCCGTCCCGCTTGCAGGGGCACCGCCGCTCGCGCTCGACCTCGGCGTGCGCACCGACCCGGAGGCCCGGGCCCTGAGACGGGCGGACCGGCTATTGAAGAAGAACCGCGCGGCTGCGAGGCGCATTTTCGCCCGATACGACTCACCGGCGGCGCGGATCGGGGCCGCAGTCGCGTCGTGGCCAGACGACAGCATGGCCAAGATCGAACAGCTCTCGAGAGAGCACCCTGACGACTCGCTCGTACTCCTGCATCTCGGCTACGCGAACCTGTGGGTAGGCGACTCCAGAGAGGCGACCGCGGCCTGGCGGCGAGCTGCAACCGCGGAGCCTGACACGTTCTCCGCCCAGCGTGCCGACGACGCTCTGCATCCGGGCTTCCCGCCGGGCGAGCCGCTGTTCGTCCCGAGCTTCGAGCCGCCGGCCCGGCTCGCCGGCCTGTCGCCGCCGCGCCAGCTCGAGCTGCTGGCCAGAGATGCGTCCAAGCCGAATGCCCGGGCGAAGCTCCTGTACGGGCTTGCTCTCCAGCGGCTCGGCCGCCGCCTGTCGGCCCGGCGGGAGTACGACGAAGCCGCCAGGCTCGCTCTGAACGATCCGGAGACACAGGTCGCGGCAGCTCTCGGGCACTTCGCCAAGAGCAACCCGTCCGCAGCCTTCTCGCGCCTCGGCCCGCTCGCGCGGCGCTATCCCCGTGCCGCGACGGTGCGGTTTCACCTCGGCCTGATGCTGCTCTGGATGGCCCGCGCCCAGCCGGGCGCGCTCGCGGAGGGAAGGCGCCAGCTTCGCCTCGCCGAGAAGGAGCAGCCGGGATCACCGCTCGCCCGGGAAGCGAAGCGCCTCCTCGCCGGTCTAGAAGGCGTATGAACGAGTTCGTCACGAATAGGACTTATGGACCGTAAAATGGGTCTTACGGCCTATAGACGTAGCTCTATACCGCTTGAAAGACTGCCGCGGCCTAGAGAAACGTTGACTTTTCGGCAGCTACGGCTACCGTGAGGCGAGACCGGGGAGGGGGAACCGAGTTGAGCGGAGGGGAGCAAGGGACGGCCCGCCCGGGGGTACCGGGGGGTGTCCTCGAGGTCGACGAACTCTGGGACCTCGTACAGGCTGGACGACAGGCGGGGAAGCTCTCGGCCGAGGAGATCACGCTCGCACTCGACGAGCAGTCGCTCGACACGGCGCAAATCGACGAGTTCTACGGCGTGCTGGAGGAGCTGCACATCGAGATCGTGGCCGGCGAGGAGCAAGAGGCCGAGGAAGAGCCGCTCGACCTCGACGGGCCGGACGTCTCGACCGATGCGCTCCAGCTCTTTCTGAAGGACATCGGCAAGGTCGATCTGCTGACCGCGCCGCAGGAGATCGAGCTCGCGAAGAAGATCGAGCGGGGCGACCACCTCGCGAAGCAGTCGATGGTCGAGGCGAACCTCCGTCTCGTCGTCTCCATCGCCAAGCGCTACCGCAACCAGGGGCTGCCGTTCCTCGATCTGATCCAGGAGGGCACGATCGGGCTCGTTCGCGCCGCCGAGAAGTTCGACTACCGCAAGGGGTTCAAGTTCTCGACGTACGCGACGTGGTGGATCCGCCAGGCAGTCGCCCGGGCGCTTGCGGACAAGTCGCGGACGATCCGCATGCCCGTGCACGTCGTCGAGAAGCTGAACAAGATCGTGCGCTCCGAGCGGAAGCTGCGCGGCGAGCTCGGGCGTGAGCCGACCGCCGTCGAGATCGGGCGCGAGCTCGACCTGAGCGCTGAGGAGGTCGAGCAGATCAGGCGCAGCTCGCAGCTGCCGGTCTCCCTCGAGAAGCCGGTGGGGGACGACGAGGAGTCGGAGTTCGGCCACTTCCTCACCGACGAGACCGCTCCGCTCCCCGAGGAGTCCGCCGAGCAGGCCCTTCGCCGCGACGCGCTGAAGCAGATCCTGTGCTCGCTCTCGCCGAGGGAGCAGAGGATCCTCGAGATGCGCTACGGGCTCGACGGTGAGCAGCCGCGGACGCTCGACGAGGTGGGACGGGCGTTCAACGTCACCCGGGAGCGGATCAGGCAGATCGAGAACCAGTGCCTGAAGAAGCTCCGCGCGTTGGCCGATTGCCAGAAGCTTCGCGAAGTAGCGTAGAGCCATAGACTCCGCCGCTGTGGCGGCGCCGCCCCAGGAGTGGATGGAGGAGCTCTACGAGCTTCTGCGCATCCCGAGCGTCAGCGCTGACCCCGCACGGGCCGGAGAGGTGGTGAGCGCGGCCGAATGGGTGCGGGACTTCATCCGCGCGTCGGGCGGGGAAGCGGAGCTGTTGTCGACGGAGAAGCAACCGCTCGTGATCGGGGAGCTACGCGCATCCGAGGGGGCCGAAGAGGCGCCGACGGTGCTCGCGTACGGGCACGTCGACGTCCAGCCGGAGGCGCCGCTGGAGCTCTGGGAGTCGCCGCCGTTCGAGCCGTCCGTTCGCGACGGCTGGCTCTATGCACGCGGAGTCGCCGACGACAAGGGGCAGCTGTACATCCTGCTGAAGGCTGCCGCACTGCTCGCCGCGGAGGGCGCACTCCCGGTCAACGTTCGGTTCACGTGCGACGGCGAGGAGGAGTCCGGCGGGCACTCGATCATCGACTTCCTCGAAGCGGACGAGCGCGGCGGAGACGTGTGCGTGATCTTCGACGGGAACATGCTCGCGCCCGGCAAGCCCGCGTTCTTCGTGGCGACGCGCGGGATCGCGTACTTCCACGTTCGGGTTCGCACCGGCGAGCGCGACCTGCACTCGGGCGTCTTCGGAGGAGCGGCGATGAATGCGAGCCACGTGCTCGTGCAGGTGCTCGGCGCCGTGCTCCCGCAGGACGGGAGCGTGCCCGAGCCGCTGCGGGCCGGCATCGTCAGGCCGAGCGACGAGGAGATCGAGAGCTGGCGCGAGCTCGAGCCGGGCTCGCAAGCTCTTGCGGCGCAGGGCGCTCGTCCCGCCGATGCGCGCGCGGCCGAGGAGTATTACCTGCGGACCTGCGTCGAGCCGGCGGTCGACGTGCACGGCGTCGAGGGCGGGGAGCCGCACCTCCAGAAGACCGTGATCGGGGTCGAGGCCGAGGCGAACGTGTCAATCCGGCTCGTGCCCGGTCAGGACGAGAACGTGATCGCAGCCGAGATGGAGCGACTGATGCGCGAAGCGGCTCCCGACGGCGCCGACATCGAGATCGAGCTGGTCGCCAGCGCTCCGGCTGCTCTGGTCCAGCCCGACGATCCGGCGATCAAGCTCGGCCAGGACGCCTTCGAGCGTGTGGTCGGCGCCCGGCCGCTGCTGATCCGCATCGGCGGCTCGCTTCCGGTGATGGCCGCGCTCGAGAGCAAGGAGATCCCGACGATCCTCACGGGCTTCGATCTCCCCGAGGGCAACATCCACTCGCCGAACGAGCGCTTCCGCGTCGACCACATTACGCTCGGCGTCGAGACGGCAAAAGAGCTCTTCCGCTCCCTCGGAGCCCTAACATCTTCTTAACAGGGTCTGACCCCGTGACCTTTACAGGGTCTGACCCGGTTAGGAAGCGCAGCTAGTCCCAGGGCGGTGGGTTGTAGGTCCAGCGGCCGCCGACCATCGTCGCGACGACCTCGACCTCCGGCAGCTCCTCGGGCGGGATCCCGAGCGGGTCGCGGTCGACGACAATCAGGTCTGCGAGATAGCCCGGAAGGAGCTTCCCGCGGGTCCGCTCCTCGCGGGCGAGCCAGGCCGGAGCGAGGATCGTCGCCTCGAGCGCCTCCTCGACGGTGACAGCCTGCTCGGGATGCCACGCCTCTCTCTCGTCGAGCGTGCGCAGGACCCCGGCGCGGATCCCGGCGAGCGGATCGAGCTCCTCGATCGGCGCATCCGAGCCGTTCGCGACTACGGCGCCGCTGTCGAGTAGCGACCGGTACGCGTAGGCACGGTCGGTCCTGCCGGCCCAGGTGCGCTCGGCGATGTCCCGGTCGGACGGGGCGTGACTGAACTGGACCGACGCCGCGACACCGAGCTCTCCGAAGCGCGGGATGTCCTGCTCGGACAGGAGCTGCGCGTGCTCGATCCGAGGCCTGAGCCCGAGCGGGGCCCACTCGGCGCGCGTCTCCTCGAAGGCGTCGAGCGCATCGCGGTTCGCCAGGTCGCCGATCGCGTGCACGGCAACAGGCCAGCCGGCCCGGGCCCCGGCGCGCACGATCTCGGCCAGCTCCTCGCTGCTCGTGATCTGAACCCCTGAGCCGTCCAGCAGCCGCGCGGTCTGCGAGCCGAGCGTCCCGTCCATGAACACCTTCAGGTAGCCGAGACGCAACCGGTCGTCGCCGAGCCCGGAGCGGAGCCCGAGCTCCTCGAGCCGCCCGACGAAGTCGTACGGGAGCGACTGCCAGACGCGCAAAGGGAGCCCGCCCTCTTCGGCGAGCCGCTGCCAGAGACGCGGTGCTCCGAGCCAGCCGTCCTTGTCGTGCACGGCTGTCACTCCCCGGGAGGCCGCGATCCGCAGCCCTGCGCGCATCGCATCGACGAACTCGTCGTCGGACCCGAGCAGGTAGCGGTCGCGGAACCGCCAGGCGGACTCCTCGCGCAGGACGCCTGTCGGCTCGCCGTCCTCGTCCGACTCGACGACTCCGCCCTCGACCTGAAGATCCCCGTTCGCCTGGGCGAGCGCGGCCGAGTTGAGCCAGAGCGAGTGGTAGTCGCGAGCCATGAGCGCCGCGGGCGTGTCGCCCGTGACCGCATCGAGCGCCTGCCGCGTCGGCTCGACCGGAGGCGACCAGTCGCCGCTTCGCCAACCTCGGCCGCGGAGCCAGCGTCCCGGCTCGACGGACCCGACGGCCGCGGCCACGCGCTCGAGCGTCTCGTCGAGTGAGGACGTGTCCTCGAGCCGCACCTCCCGTTGGGCGAGCGACCACGAGGGGAAGTGGACGTGCGCGTCGCTGAGCCCGGGCATCACGCAGCGTCCCCCGAGGTCGACCCGATCCGGTGTGGCGAGGGCCGTCTCGTGCGTTCCGACCCCGCCCGCGACGCGGTCGCCGGCGATCGCGACGGCGCGCGCGACGGGAATCGACGAGTCCATCGTCCTGATCGTCCCGTTTTCGATGATCACAACAGCAAGAATGTCAGCCATGATCGACCACGTAACTCTGAACGTGCGCGACGTCGAGGCGAGCAAGGTCTTCTACGCGGAGGCGCTGCGCCCGCTCGGGTACGAGCTGACGATGGACTTCGTCGAGGGGGCGGGCTTCGCGGCACAGGGTAAGCCGGACTTCTTCCTCGCCCAGCGCGGGGAGCCGAGCGCTCCCGTGCACGTCGCGTTCCGCAGCCCCGACCGGAAGAGGGTCGACGCGTTCCACGAGACGGCGCTCGCGGCAGGCGGGACGGACAACGGCCCGCCCGGCATCCGGCGCGTCTACCACGAGTACTACTACGGCGCATACGTCCTCGATCCGGAGGGCAACAACATCGAAGCCGTGACGCACGAGCCAGAATGAGTCGGCAGCGGCTAGGGTTCGCGGTCCCTGGCGCGAAATAATCTCGTTCTATAACCGAATGACAGTTACGACTGCGGCCCCCGAGTTGTTGGCCAAGTGGTTCAGATCGCACGGATGGCTCGTGGCCCTGATCGGCCTCGTGCTCGCCGCCGCCGTCACGGTTCCATTTGCGCTGGTCGACGTGTCCGCGCCGGAGACGTCCGCCGCGCTGGCGCTGCTGATCGCGGCCGCGGTCGCGTTCGCCGCCGGGCCGCGCTGGGGCGCCCTGGTCGCCGCCGGAGGGTGGGCGCTCTTCTATGCCTTCGTCGTCGATCATGCAGCCCGAGCGTTCATCGCCCTGCCCGTGTGGCTCGCGGTCGCGATCCTGGCCGGGCTCGCGTCCGACCACCTGCGTCGCACGGAACGGGAGCGTCGGCGCGACGCCAGTGAGCTCGACGCGGTCAAGGGAGATGCGACCCAGGCGATCGTCGGGCTCGACCTGGACGGAAAGATCCTGAGCTGGGACCGAGGGGCCGAGCGGATCTACGGTCACAGCCCCGAGGACGTCGCGGGCAGTGACGTCAAACTGCTCGGCTCGGAGGAGGATGCGGCCCATGTGCTCGCCGGCCTCGAGCGCGTGGCGAAGGGCGAGCGCGTCGACCGGAGCCACCTGCGCCAGCGAGGGCGCAACGGGGAGGAGCTCGTCGTCTCGATGTCGCTCGCCCCGGTGCGCGATGACAGCGAGATCGTCGCCGCCTGCGCCCGGCGCCGAACGACCGGAGCTCGGTCTCGTACGCGAGCCCCCAGGTCGAACGGCTGCTCGGGTACTCCCCGGCCGAGTGGCAGGAGGACCCTCAGCTCTTCGCCAAGCTCCTGCACCCCGACGACAAGGACGACGTCCTCGCCGGCAGGAAGCGCAAGTCGAGCAGCGCCGCGCCCAGGAAGAGTGAATATCGGCTGCTCGCGCGCGGGGGCGGGGTCGTCTGGGTGCGCGAGGAGGTCGCGACCGTTCGCGGGCCCGAGGGGAAGCCGCTCTACACGCAGACGCTGCTCATCGACATCGGCGAGCGCAAGCGGGCCGACGAGGAGCGCGAGCGGCTGCTGGCGGCCGAACGCGAGGCGACGGCCCGGACGGTGGAGCGCCAACGGCGCCTCGACTTCGTGCGCGAGGCGGGCCAGGTGCTCGGGTCGTCGACCGACTATCGAAGCGCTATCCAGAGGGTGGCCGAGCTCGCCGTTCGCGACTATTCCGATTGGTGCGTCGTCGACGTGGTCGAGGACGGAGGCCCGCTCGAGCGAGTCGCCGTCGCGCGGGCCGAGCTGCTGAGCAGGAAAGCCGCCGTCGCGCCGGATCAGGCGCCCGAAGAAGCCGTGCGCGAGGTCGTCGAGACGGGCGGCCTCCAGATCGTCCCCGCTCTGGGCGAGGCCTCGAACGGCAAGAAGCACAGCGCGATTCTCGGCGGGATCGACGCGCGCTCGTCGATCTGCGTCCCGCTCAAGGCGCAGAAGCGAACGCTGGGAGCGCTCACGCTCGCGCGCACGCAGTCCGGCGAGACGTACGGCTCGGACGACCTCGCGCTCGCCGAGGATCTCGCCGGCCGGATCGCGCTCGCGATCGATCGCGGGCGGCTCTACCGCGCGGTCGAGGAACGGGCGGACGCGGCGCGGGTCGTCGCCCACGTCGCCGACGGGGTCCTGCTCGTCGACCGGCGCGGCATCGTGCGGCTCTGGAACCCGGCCGCTGAGGCGATCACGTCGCTGTCGTCGGCCGAGGTCCTCGGCAACTCTGCTCTCGATGCGATTCCGGGCTGGAGGGACGCGGTCGACACGATTCCGGTCTCGAGCTCGCCCGATCCCGGCCAGGCAGAGGTCGTGATCCCGTTCGAGGCCGACGGAAAGGAGCGCTGGATCTCGATCTCGGGCGTGAACTTCTACGGAGGAACCGTCTACGCGTTCCGCGACCTGACGGAGGTGCATCACCTCGAGGAGCTCAAGGCCGACTTCATCGCCACGGCCTCCCACGAGCTGCGCACGCCGCTGGCCGCGGTGTACGGAGCCGCGCAGACGCTCCTGCGCCACGACTTCGCGCTCGACGAAGGCGGCCGGAACCGCTTCATCTCGCTGATCGCCGACGAGTCGGAGCGCCTCGGTCGGATCGTCAACGAGATCCTGCTCGCGAACCAGCTCGACGCGGGGCGGCTCGACCTCGGGCGCGAGCCCTTCGAGCCGGCCGAAGTGGTCGAGCGGGTCGTGGAGGCGACGCAGGTGCATGCTCCCGCCGAGGTCACGCTCAAGATCAGCGCCGACGAGGAGCTTCCACTCGTCGCAGGCGACAAGGACAAGGTGCGGCAGGTTCTCGTCAACCTCGTCGAGAACGCGATCAAGTACTCGCCCGAAGGCGGGACGATCGAGGTCGGTGTCGCGCCGCACGAGGATGACGTCCGCTTCTGGGTGCGCGACGAAGGCCTGGGCATCCCCGAAGGCGAGGAACAGAAGATCTTCGAGAAGTTCTACCGCCTCGACCCGCAGATGTCCCGTGGCGTGGGCGGGACGGGGCTCGGGCTCTATATCTGCGACGAGCTGGTGACGCGTATGGGCGGCCGGATCTGGGTCGAGGCGAACGGGAAGAAGGGCTCGACGTTCCTCTTTGAGCTCCAGGCCGCGGAGTCGACGCCGGCGGTCGAGCCGCGGGCTGCGTCGGTCGAGCTGCACGGATTCGTCCCGCGCGCCAGGCGCGTGCCGCACAAGTGAGCTCCGCGCACGAGCCTCCGTGATCGATCGGCCGCGAAGCGGCCTGTCCGCGCAGCGGACCAGTGGAGGGGGTTCGGGGGGAACCGGGAGGTTCCACCGAGGGAAATAAGATCGGCGGCTCCGTGGGCGGACGACGAGCAGCGCGCCGCCGATTGGGGCGACCTCTCGATCTCGCAGGACGACAAGCCGCTGAGCGAGAACGTCCACATCGCGTTCGCGGCCCGGAACCGGGCCGAGGTCGAGGCGTTCCACCGAGTCGGGATCGCAGCCGGGTACCGCGACAACGGGCCTCCGGGCGAGCGGCGTTACCACAAGGGGTACTACGCAGCGTTCGTCCTCGATCCAGACGGCAACAACGTCGAGGCGGTCTTTCACGATCGGCCGTGAAGCGGCCTGTCCGCGGAGCGGACCAGTGGAGGGGGCTTGGGGGAACCGGGAGGTTCCCCCAACGCAAATAGAATCCTCTCTGTGGCCCACGACCCGCTGACCGACGAGCAGCGCGAGATCCGCGACCTCGTGCGCACGCTTGCGCGTGAGCGCGTCGCCCCACGCGCGGCCGAGATCGACAAGAAGGCCGAGTTCCCGTGGGACATGGTCGAGCTCTTCCGGGAGCACGACCTGCTCGGCCTGCCTTTCGAAAAGCAGTACGGCGGCACGGGGACCGGCGCGCTGATGGTGCTCGTCGCGATCGAGGAGCTGTCCAAGGTCTGTGCGACGACCGGCCTGATCATGGCCGTCCAGGAGCTCGGCTCGCTCGGCATCAAGCTGGCCGGGACGGACGAGCAGAAGGAGCGGTTCCTGCCCAGGCTCGCGAGCGGCGAATGGCTCGCGGCCTACGCACTGACCGAGCCGGGCTCGGGCTCCGACTCGGCGGCGATGCGGACCGAGGCCCGGCTCGACGGAGACGCGTATGTCCTCAACGGCGGCAAGCGCTTCATCACGAACGCGGGCGTCGCGGGCCTCTACGTCGTGTTCGCGAAGACCGATCCCGAAGCGGGGCATTCGGGGATCTCCGCGTTCGTCGTCGAGGCGGACACTCCGGGGTTCGAGGTGGGGCGGATCGAGCCGAAGATGGGCATCAAGGGCTCGACGACCGGCGAGATCTTCTTCAACGACATGCGGGTGCCGGCGGAGAACCTGCTCGGCGAGGAGGGCGAGGGCTTCAAGATCGCGATGCGGATCCTCGACCGCTCGCGGCCCGGCATCGGAGCGCAGGGCCTCGGGCTGGCACAAGGAGCGAC
>VAXT01000174.1 GCA_005883245.1 Actinomycetota bacterium
CTCGAACATGCGCTCAGCGGCTTCGTGCGTCAACCCGTCGCCGGTGTCCTCGACCACGATCCGCACTTCCTGCGGATCCGATTCGGCGAGCACGGCGACCGAGCCGTCGGGCGGTGTGTGTCGAACCGCGTTCGCGAGCAAGTTGTAGAGGACGCGCTCGACCTGCTCCGGGGCGCAGTGCGCCGAGATGCCGTCCTTCACGCGCGCCTCGACCCTCACGTGCTTCGACTGGGCCTCGGCGGCGAGCCCGCGGACGCACGTCTCGATCAGCCCGGCGAGCTCCGCCTTCCGCAACTCGAGCGTGAGGACGCCCGCGTCGATGCGCGCCAGCTCGAAGAGGTCCTCGACGAGCCTGGCCAGCGTCCGCACCTGGTCGCTCATCGCGGGCAGGTACGTCTCGGGCGCGGCCAGCCCGTCCTCGACCGCCTCGAGCATCGCCTGGAGCGACGCGATCGGCGTGCGCAGGTCGTGGCTCGCCCACGCAACGAGCTCCCGGCGGGCATCGAACAGGGACGAGAGGCTCGTTGCCATCTCGTTGAAGGAGCGAGCCAGCTCGGCCAGCTCGGCGGGCCCCTGCTCGGGGGCGCGGGCTGCCAGGTCGCCGGCGGCGAGCGCCGCGGACGCCTCGCCGAGCCGGTCGATCCCTTGCCCGATTGGCCGAGCGACCAGCAGCGCGACGACGAGCGCCGTCGAGGCGGACGCCGCCGTCACGGCGAGGATCTTGACGTCGTCGCCCATGTGGAACATGACCCAGCCGGACAGGAGCACGACGGACAGCGGCAGCAGCACCGCGAGCAGCGCGAGCCCGGCGAGCTGGAGGCGAACCGTAGGCAACTGCCTGAGAACGAGCGCGACGACGAGGCCGACGGCGAGCGTGCTCAACGCGACGAGGAGGGCGAGCGCGATCATGGCGAGAAGCGGTAGCCGACGCCCCAGACCGTCTCCAGGTGCCGGGGCCGGGAGGGGTCTTCTTCGATCTTCTCGCGGAGCCTGCGCATGTGGACGGTCACCGTGCCCGTGTCGACGGCGGACGCATAGCCCCAGACCCGCCGCATGAGCTGCTCGCGGGAGAACACGCGTCGCGGGTGGCGGGCCATGAACCACAGCAGGTCGAACTCACGCGCGGTCAGGCGGAGCGGCTCGTCGTTCCGGATCACGTCTCTGCTCGACGAGTCGATGACGAGCCCGTCGAAGGACAGTTGTTGGTCGGACACGACGTCGAGCTCGGCGCGCCGCAACACGGTGCGAACGCGGGCAGCGAGCTCACGGGGCGAGAACGGCTTCGTAACGTAGTCGTCGGCGCCGAGCTCGAGCCCGACGATCCGATCGGACTCCTCGCCGCGGGCGGTCAGCATGATCACGGGCAGCCGTGAGCTGGCGCGGATCCAGTGGCAGAGCTCGAGCCCATCGACACCGGGCAGCATCACGTCGAGGACGACGAGGTCCGGCCTCTGGGTCTCGAGCAGCTTGCGCGCCCGGTTTCCGTCCGCAGCCTCGAGCGTCTCGTAGCCGTCGCGCTTGAGGTACCGGACGACGATCTCACGGATCGTCGGCTCGTCATCTACGACCAGCACCGTGGTCATGCGAGAAGCATTCCCGTTCTCGGGTTAAGCGAGTCTGAACTAGTCCGGCAGGCTGACGAGCCCGCTACGTACCTGCACGAGGCCGTCGGCGGCGAGAGCTGCGACGGCGTCCTCGTCGAGCGAGCTCCGTCGCCGGGGCCGCTCCGAGACGAGGTTGAGCGCGACGGCCCGCCGCTGCCTGAACGAGCCCTCGAATCGGCCCTGCTTGCGGAGCGGCTCGTAGCGCTTCCCCCTCGAAGGGCAGGCGCTCGCCAGAGGACATTCGCCGCAGCGTGGGATCCGCGCGAGACAGATGGTGGCGCCGAGATCCATCAGCGCGTGGGCCGCTGCGGGACCGAACGAGGCCTCGCTCCTTTCGAGGACTCGGCGCACGTTCACGTCGATCGGGAGCACGGGGCGGTCGAGGGCGAATCGCGCCACCGCGTTGGCCGTATAGCGACCGACTCCGGGAAGCTCGGTCAGGTCCTCCGGCCAGCCGTCGGCGGCGATCCGACAGGCCGCTCGGTGCAGGTTGAGGGCCCTGCGGTTGTAGCCGAGCCCCTGCCACTCGCGGATCACGTCCGCGGGCGACTCGGCGGCGAGTGCCTCGACCGAGGGCCAGCGGGCGAGCCACGCGAGGTAGCGCGGAATGACGCGTGCCACCTGCGTCTGCTGGAGCATCACCTCCGAGACGAGGATCGCGTACGGATCGCGCGTCCGCCGCCACGGCAGATCGCGTCCGTTCGTCCTGAACCACGCGAGGAGGGCTTCCTCCACGAGCCCGACCCTACAAGGGCAGTCTGATCCAGACGTCCGCGCCGCCGTCGGGGCGAAGCTTCGCGCGGGCGATTCCGTCGTGGGCGCGCGCGATCGTCTCCACGATGGCCAGGCCGAGCCCGCTCCCGTTGCCGGACGGCGTCGCCCGCGTGAAGGCCTTGAACGCGTGGTCCCGGAACTCGGGCGGAAGGCCGGACCCCTCGTCGAGCACGTGCAGCTCGGCGCTCGAGTCGTGCCGGCCAGCGGCGATCGTGATCGGCCCGCGGCCGTGCTCGAACGCATTGTCGACGAGGTTTCCGAGCGCCTGCTCGACGCGCAGCCGGTCGACTCTAGCCACCGGCGCCTCGTCCGCCTCGACTATCAGCGAGCGGCCCTCGAGCTCGGCTCGCGCGCCGAAGCGGTCGCGGACCTTCTCGACGACGTCCAGGAGGTCTGTGGGTTCCGGGCGGAGGGCGAGCGTGCCCTGCTCGGCGCGCGCGAGGAGGAGCAGATCGTCAGCGATCCGCGACAGCCGGTCTGTCTCCTCGGCGGCGGAGCGGATCGAGCTCTCGAACTCCTGGGTCGTGCGCGACCGCCGCAGCGCGAGCTCGAGCTCCGCTCGAAGCGTGGCCAGCGGAGTTCGGAGCTCGTGGCTGGCGTCGGCGACGAAGCGGCGCTCCCGTTCGAGCCCGTCCTCGAGCCGCACGAGCATCTCGTTCAACGTGCGTCCGAGCCGCGACACTTCGTCGTCGGCGGGCGGAACAGGCAGCCGCTCGTCGAGCGACGACGTGGAGATCTCGGCGGCACGCCTGCGCATCGACTCGATCGGTCGCAGCGCCGCTCCGGCGAGCAGGTAGCCGCCGAGGGACATCAGCAGCAAAGCGACGGGGCCGCCGACCAGAAAGGCTGCCTGGAGGCTCGTCAGCGTGTCGTTCCGATGCTCGAGCGTCGCGCCGACGACGAGCACGCGGTTCCGGAGTGGAAGCGCGAGCACGCGGCCGGATTCGTCCTGCCCCGGTATTCGCGCGAGGTCGAAGAACCTCGGGCCGCCTTGCGCCAGAGCGAGCCGGCTCGTGGGGATGAGCAGCTCTCTGCGCAACGCCTGGGTTGCATCGACGACCCGGCCGCCGGGAGTGACCTGTCCCCGCGAGCGCAGGTCCTTGTCGAACGCGCGATCGAGATCCGAGGCCACGCGCAGGTACACGAAGAGCCCGACCGCGGCCAGGACGATCGCCATCGCCGCGGCGAAGAAGAGCGTCAACCGGATGCGGATCGGGATCCGGCTCATCCGTCTCTCAGCCGGTAGCCGACACCGCGCACGGTCTCGAGCGACTCCTCGCCGAAGGGCCGGTCGACCTTCTCGCGCAGGTAGCGCACGTAGACGTCGATCACGTTCGAGCGGTTCTCGTACGCGAAGTCCCAGGCGTGTTCGATCAGCTGCAGGCGGCTCAGCGCCTGGCCGGGCCTGCGCATGAACGTCTCGAGGAGCGCGAACTCCTTCGGCGAGAGCGGGATCTCCGTGTTTCCCCGCCAGACTCGGCGTGCAGCCGGATCGAGCGTCAGGTCGCCGACGACGAGCTCCGTGGGACGCTCAATGCCACCCCGTCGCGTGAGCGCCCGCAAGCGCGCGAGGAGCTCGGCGAAGGAGAACGGCTTGGTCAGGTAGTCGTCGGCGCCGCTGTCCAAGCCGGCGACGCGGTCCTCGACGCCGTCGCGCGCGGTCAGCATCAGCACCGGCGACCAGACCCCGTTCTCGCGCAGCTCGCGCGGCGTGACCTTCCTCGGTCAGCCCGCGGCGGACGAGGCTCGCCATCTTCAACTCGTCCTCGACGATCAAGACGCGCATGCGCAGCCGTATCGTGCCGCGAATCGATGAGAACGAGATGAGAGAAGCGTGCCGCGCGACTAGTGAAGGACGCGAACGTTGAACGTCGGCCCGCCGACCGCGTCCATCAGCCGTATCCAGAGCGCCACGTAGAGCTCCTGGCCCCGCGCGCCGGTGATGTCGCCGAGGTCGACGATCCGCTCGCGGGGCCACCCGAATTCCTGAAGGAGCTCGGCCACCTGAGCCTTGGCCGCCTCGTCGTTCCCGCTCACGAACATGTCGTGCTCGCCGGGAACGACGCCCGGATCGACCATCACGTTGGCGTTCACCGTGTTCAGCGCCTTGACCACCCGTGCCTCGGGGAACGCGCGCTGGATCTGCTCGCCGAGGCTGTCGCCGGTCGAGACGCCGATGATCGGCGGGCTGCCCTCCGAGAAGTCGAGCGCGTTGGCGACGTCCACGAGAACCTTTCCGGCGAGATTCTCGGCCCCTGCTGCGCTGAGCGCGTCGAGCGCGGCGTTCCCGTTCGTGCAGTTGAAGACGAGCTCTCCGTGGGCGGCCGCGTTGGCGAACGCCACCGCGTCCTCTCCGGCCGAGCGCGAGCCGATCAGGACGTCGTGCCCGAGCTCGCGCAGCTTGCCCGCGATCGTCGTGCCGACGACACCGGTTCCGAGCACCCCGATTCTCACGGGCCTCAGTTTACGATCGGAGCCGTGACCGAGATCCGGGAAGCTCGAATGGACGAGGCCCCGACCTTGGCTGCCGTTCAGGAGCTGGCGTCGCTCGCCGCCCTCGCGCACATCTTCCCGCCCGAGACGTACCCGTATCCGCGCGCAGCGGTGCGCGCGCGCTGGACTGCGGCGGTCGCGGAGCCGGGCACGCGGACGCTGATCGCGGTCAGCGACGGGGAGCCGATCGGCGCCGCCTGCGTGACCGACGGCTGGCTCGAGGGGCTCTACGTCGTCCCCGAGCGCTGGGGCACGCGGCTCGCGGACGAGCTCCACGACCGGGCGCTCGACGAGGTGCGAGGGCTCGGCTCCTCGACGTGCCGGCTCTGGGTGCTCGAGGACAACACCCGCGCGCGGCGCTTCTACGAACGACGCGGGTGGCGCGAGAATGGCGAGTCGCGGGTCGTCGAGTTCCCGCCGAACCCGCTCGACATCGGGTACTCGCTCGACTTTTAGACTTGGCTCTATGAAGAGAGTGCGCTTCGCACCGAGCCCGACGGGCTCGCTCCACGTCGGCAATGCGCTGAGCGCGGTCGCGAACCGGGACTTCGGCGACTGGTTCCTGCTGCGGATCGACGACACCGATGCGACCCGCAACATCCCGGGCGGTGAGGAGGCGATCCGAACCGATCTCGAGTGGCTCGGCGTCGAGTGGGACGAGGGGCCTGTGCGCCAGAGCGAGCGGCAGGACGTCTATCGCGAGGCCGTGAACAGGCTCGGAAGCGACCGTTTCGGAAGGATCACGCTCCTGCGCGAGGACGGAACGGCCACGTATCAGCTCGCGAGCGTCGTCGACGACATCGAGTTCGGGATCACCCACGTCGTTCGCGGCAACGACCACCGGCCGAACGCGCAGCTCCATCGCGACTTGACTCGCGCTCTCGGCGCCGAGCCGCCGGAGTACGTCCACCACGGGCTGATCCTCGGCGAGGACGGGCGGAAGCTGTCCAAGCGCGAGTTCGGCTCGACGGTCGCCTCTCTGCGCGACGCGGGCATCCCTGCGCAGGCCGTCCGGCGCTACCTCGATGAGCTGGGGCTCCCGAAGCACGACGTCCACTACG
>VAXT01000175.1 GCA_005883245.1 Actinomycetota bacterium
AGAGCATCTCGGTGCCGACGAGCCCGACGTCGACCACCTCGGCGCCCGCAGACGCCGCACCCTCGATCGCCGCCCGCGCCATCGACGGAGACGAGCTGCGCATGTCCCGGCCGACCGCGATCCGCTCGGGCTCGAACTGCTCCACGTACGCGCGGCCGATCGCCCGCGCGCCCTCCTCGTCGATCTCGGCGGGATAGACCCCGCGCACGTCGTAGGCTTTGAAGACCTTTGGATCCAGCACCGCCGGGATGGTAAACGGGGTCCGGATCGTTCTTACAATTGAGGGATGGAGCGCAAACTCGCCACGGTCCTGTTCGTCGACCTCGTCGACTCCACGTCGTTCGTCACCGCGAGCGACCCCGAGGTCGTGCGTCGCCGTGTCACGCGGTTCTTCGACCAAGTGTCGCGCTGCATCGAGACCTACGGCGGGACGGTCGAGAAGTTCGCCGGCGACGCCGTCATGGCCGCGTTCGGCGTGCCCCAGGCGCACGAGGACGACTCGGAGCGCGCGGTTCGCGCCGCGCTCGAGATCCTCGACAGCGTTGAGAGCCTCGAGCTGCGCGCCCGCATCGGAATCGAGGCCGGAGAGGTCGTGACCGGCGCCGGCGACTCTACGTTCGCGACCGGCGAGGCGGTCAACATCGCAGCGCGCCTCCAGCAGCTTGCCGAGCCGGGACAGATCCTGCTCGGCCCCTCGGCACATAGGCTCACGCTCGGCCGGATCGAGGTCGAGGACATCGGCCCGGTCGAGGTGCGTGGCCGGGATGAGCCGGTCTGGGCCTGGGCAGCGACCGGCGCGGATGGACGAGTGCTCGCGCGGGTCCCGGTGACGCCGCTCGTCGGCCGCGACCACGAGCTCGAGCTGCTCGAGAACACGTTCGCCCGCGCGCAGCGCGACCGCAGGGCGCACCTCGTCACGATCTACGGCGAGCCGGGCGTCGGCAAGAGCCGCCTCGCGAACGAGTTCCTCGCGTCACTCGAGGGCACGACGGTCCTCAAGGGCCGCTGTCTGCCGTACGGCGAGAGCATCACGTACTGGCCGCTCGCAGAAATGGTCAAGGGCGCCGCGGACATCGCCGACGACGATCCGCTCGACGTCGCGATCGAGAAGCTGCGCGAGTGCTGCCCGGCCGAGGCCGTCGCCGATCTGCTCGGCCTGGCCACCGGCGTCCTCGAAGCCGTCCACGGGGAGCGCAGCCAGCAGGAGATTTCCTGGGCGGCGCGCGAATGGGCGCAGCTCATGTCCCAGACGCAGCCGCTGATCCTCGTCTTCGAGGACATCCACTGGGCGGAGGAGCCGCTGCTCGAGCTGATCGAGCACATGACCTCCTGGGTTCGCGACGGCTCGCTGATGATCATGTGCCTCGCCCGGCCGGAGCTACTCGACGTGCGCTCGGACTGGGGCGGAGGCCGCGTCCGCGCGACGGCGGTCGAGCTCGAGCCGCTCGGCGAGGCCGACAGCGCGACGCTGATCGAGGCGCTGGCCGAGGACGGGACGATCTCCGCCGGGACGAAGCGCACGCTCCTCGACAAGACGGGCGGCAATCCCCTCTTCCTCGAGGAGGTCATGCTCAACGTCGCCGAGTGCGGCGAGGAGCGCGCAGCGCAGGAGATCCCCGACACGGTGCAGGCGCTGATCGCGGCGCGTATCGACCGGCTCGACGGCATCTCGAAGGAGGTGCTCCAGCGGGCCTCCGTGATCGGTCGCTCCTTCTGGGCCGGCGCGATCGAATACCTCGCGGGCGGCGAGGGCATCGACGAGGCGATCGACGACCTCCTGCTCCGCGACCTGATCGTCGGAGAGTCGCGCTCGTCGCTCAAGAACGAGACCGCGTATCGCTTCAAGCACGTACTCATTCGCGACGTCGCCTACGCGAGCCTGACGAAATCGGCCCGCGCGAAGCACCACGCCGGCTTCGCCGAGTGGCTGCGCGAGCGAGCCGGCGACGAGCTGCTCGAGATCCGCGCACACCACCTCGACCATGCCGCGTCGCTGCTCGCCGAGCTCGACGGCGCCCCGCCGGCCGATTTGGCGCGCGAGGCGGCCGGCACGCTCGAGGAAGCCGGACGCCGCGCCCTTGCGCGCGAGGCGAACAAGGCGGCCCGGCATCTCTTCCTCCGCTCGGTCGAGCTGGAGCCGACGCTCCAGCGCCGCTACCTCGCGGCCAAGGCCGCGTGGCGCCTGGACGACCTTCCCGCGGTCGCCCGCGAGATGGCGGCCGTGCGAGGAGAGGCCGTTCGGATCGGCGACAAGAACCTCGAGGGCAAGGCGCTGACCGCACTTGCGGACATGGTCTTGATGCGGGAGGCCGATCCTCTCCGTGCCCGAGAGCTGGCCGAGCAGGCGCTTGCCACCATCGGAGACGATCCTCCGGCGCGCTTCGACGCACTACGCGTGGCATGGAACGCGGCCTACTGGGTCGGCGACCTCGCCGATGCGGAGCACTACGTCGTCGAGCAGCTCGAGCTGGCGCGGGCCGCCAGCCGAAAGGATTTGGAGAGCGTCGCCATCCTCACCTGGGCGGACATGTATATCGCCCGGCTCGACATCGAGACGGCGCGGGCGAAGCTGGCCCACGCGCGCGAGCTGGCCGAGGAGAGCGGGGCGATCAACTCAAGGGGACGGGTCTACCAGTCCTGGGGGAAGATCTACCTGCTGCAGGGCGAGCTCGAGCAGGCCGAGGAGGCGTTCGCCGAGGCCGAGCGTCTCTTCTCGGAAGCGGGCGCCGTCTGGGCCGTCGCGCGGTCGTTGAACCAGGGCGCCTGGGTCGCATGGGAGAGCGGCGACGTCGCCAAGGCGGAGAAGCGCTTCCGGAACGCTGCGCGATCGACGCGCGCGAGACGGTGGGCCCCCTCGACGTGACCTCACGTGCGACGACGGCCTCGTCCCTCGCCCAGGTACGTGCGGCGCAGGGACGCGACGAGGAGGCCGAGGGGCTGTTCCAGGAGGCGCTGGGCACTGTCGCCGACACGGACTTCCGCAACGTCGAGCACGAGGTGCTCGGCCCCTACGCTGAGTTCCTGCGCGCCCGCGGCCGTGACGAGGAGGCGGAGCGGCTCGAGGAGCGTCTCGGCGAGCTCTTGCCTGCGGCCGCGAACAGCTCCGCGCGAATCGCCTGATGTGACTCCTCACCCGGCGCCTCGCTGATCACGGTCGCAGGGCGTGGGAAGCGAGCGAGCGCCTTGCCCAGCGGCGCCACCCGGAGCGTGCCCTCCCCGTAGGGCAGGTGCTTCGTCTCGTTGCGGTTCGCGTACGCGATGTCCGAGAAGTGGATGTGGAACGGCGCGCCGCGCGGGAGGATCCGGTTGGCCGCGGCGAGAACGTCATGGAACGCCTTCACGGAAGTGAACGCGCCGTCGCTCGTCGCGTGCAGGTGCGCGAAGTCGATCACCGGCCGCACCCAGCCGAGCCGGGACGAGATCGCGAGGATGTCGTCGAGGCTCCCGAAGTCGTTGACCCGGCCCATGATCTCGACGCCGAAGGGGACGCCTCGGTCCTTCGCCTCGATGCGCTTGCGGAAGTCCGCGAGCTGGGAGACGACCGAGCTGACCGTCTGCTTCCTCGTCCGGCCGAGCAGGAAACCCGGGTGGAAGACAACAGGCTCGGCGCCGGCGACCTTCGCGACCCCCGCCGAGTGGTCGAGCATCCCGGTCGCCATCCCGTGCTTGCGGTCACGCTCGACGTGGCCCATGAAGCCGGCGATCGGCGCGTGGACAGAAAGCGCGATCCGCCGCTTCCGCGCGAGCCTTCCGAACTGCTCGGCCCACGGGTAGTCCATCCAGAACCCGGACTCGAAGTCGATCTCGTTCGCGGTGTACCCGCGCTCGCGCAACAACTCGATCGCCTCTTCGGGTGACTCCCGCGACAATACCCGTGCCGGGCCGAAGTTGAGCATGCCCACGCCGGGACGCTACTAAGCGAGCTCTCGAATAGGGTCCGGGAATGGTCGTCTCGGTCGAGCTCGATGCGCGGGAGGTGGAGTGGCGCTTCGCTCGGGACCGAACAATCCGGGCGTTCGCCTACAACGGCGTGGTTCCGGGCCCCCTGATCGAGACGGAGGTCGGCGACACGGTCGAGGCCCGGCTGACGAACAGCCTTCCGCAGGCGACGACGATTCACTGGCACGGAGTGCGGGTTCCGGCGCACATGGACGGAACCGAGGCAGTGCAACCCCCGGTCGAGCCCGGCGGGGCGTTCGAGTACCGATTCGTCGTCCCGGACGCCGGAACCTTCTGGTACCACTCGCACACGAACGAGACCGAGCAGCTCGAGCGCGGCCTCTACGGTGGGCTGATCGTGCGTGACCCCGGCGAGCCGGATTTCGACTCCGAACGCGTCCTGATCCTCGACGATCTAAAGCTTGATGCCGAGGGGGAGATCGCGCCGTTCGGCGACGAGCACGAGCACCACGCAGGCCGGGAGGGCGAGGTGCGCCTTCTGAACGGAGCGCTCGAGCCCGAGCTCGAGATCGAAGTCCTCCTCACTCCAGGCGAGCGCTTCGACCTGGCGGTCGGCCCGTTCGAGGAAGGCGAGCGCCTGGAGATCGAGGCACTCCCGTACGACCGCGGCAAGGGCGAGTCGGAGCGGGAGCGATTCGCGACCCTACGAGTAGGTGCGGCGGTCGCTTCGTGCGCGGAGGTCCCAGCGACGCTCAGGCCGATCGACCCGCTCGTGGAACCGGATGTGGAGCCGACTCGGACGATCAGTCTCAAGGCGCTCATGCACGAGGGTCATGACCAGCGCGCCGACCCCGTCCGGGTCGGTGAGCTCCAGGTGTGGGAGCTCGTCAACGAGACGGGTCAGGACCACCCGTTTCATATCCATGGCTTCTTCTTCCAGGTCGTTCAGGAGAACGGCAGGACGCCGCCCGAAGTTGCCTGGAAAGACACGGTCAACGTGCCGCGGAAAAGCCAGACGACGATCGCCTGGCTTCCGGATGATCGTCCAGGCGAGTGGATGTACCACTGCCACATCCTCGAGCACCACGCGATGGGGATGATGGCGCATTTCTCCGTCGTCCCCTGACGGCCGCGGGCTGCTGTCCGACCCGGGTCCTACGATTTTCCCATGGCCAAGAGCCCAACTCGAATCGACCTCCTGGAGCTCGACATCGACCTCCGCCTCGCCGACCTCTGGCGGGAGGCAGCCGACGTCCAGGACTGGAATCTCGACGTCGTCGCCGCGTTCATGCGGGCTGCTTACGGCAAGGGGTACTGCGACGCCCTCACCGAAGAGGCACCCGGGAGCCTGTGCGAGGACCACGGGTACCGGATCCCGGGTCGGCGCCAGCAGACGCCCGCCTGACGAGGTCGCCTTAGCGCAGGGGTTTCTCGGCCTCGGGGCTAGACTTGGGCCGTGGCTCGTCCAAGCCCGGTTCGCCTCGTCATCGCGCTCTCGGTCGCCGCTGCGCTCGCGATTTTCCTGCTCTACGTGTCCGTTGCGGGCGGCACGCCGTCGATCCAGCCTAGCCAGCTGCACGGCCGCAGAGGCGAGGTCGCGCTCGTGGGGAAGGTGACCGGCTCGCCGGCCGGCGACGCGCATTCGGATGGACTGCGGTTCCGCATCCGGGACGTCTCGGGCGCAACCAGCGTCCCCGTCGTCTACACGGGCTCGGTGCCGGACCTGTTCAAGGTCGGGCGGGAGGTCCGCGTCGAAGGCAAGCTCCGAAACGGCCTCTTCGTGGCCAAGAAGGACTCGCTCCGCACGAAGTGCCCCTCGAAGTACACCACTAAGAAGTCGACGTAATGCCTGAGCTCGGGCGGGCGGCACTCGTGGTCTGCCTCGGCCTCGCGCTGTACGCGCTTCTGGTCGGCGGCTACGCCGCGGCGACGCGGAAGCGGCGGCTCGCACGCTCGGCCCAGAACGCGCTCTTCGCGGCCCTCGCGTCGACCGTCGTCGCGACGATCGTCCTGCTCGCCGCGCTCCTCCGGCACGACTTCTCGTTCGCTTACGTCGCCGAGCACACGAGCCGCAGACTGCCGACTCCGTACACGATCTCGGCGTTCTGGGGCGGCCAGGAGGGGTCGCTGCTGCTCTGGCTGCTCGTCCTCTGCGGCTACTCGGTCGCTGCTGTGCTGACTGCCCGTCGCGCCGGGCGCGAAGTCCTCGCCTGGGTCGTGCCGACGCTCGGCCTCGTCGGCACGTTCTTCGCCCTGGTGCTCGTCTTCGTCGCGAGCCCGTTCGCGACGCAGGCCGCGCCCGCGGACGGCGCCGGCCTCAACCCGAGCCTGCAGAACCCGTACATGATGATCCACCCGCCGCTTGGATCGTCGCCACGCGGCGCTGGACGCTCGTCGCCTGGACGGCGCTCGGAGTCGGACAGCTGCTGGGCGCGCACTGGGCGTACGTCGAGGTGGGGTGGGGCGGCTACTACGCCTGGGATCCGGTCGAGAACGCGGCGCTGATGCCGTGGCTGGCCGCGACTGCGTTCCTGCACTCGGTGATGATCCAGGAGAAGCGGGGCATGCTGAAGGTGTGGAACGTGCTCCTGGTCGTCCTCGCCTTCTGTCTCGCTCTGTTCGGGACGTTCCTGACCCGCTCGGGGGTCGTCAGCTCGATCCACTCGTTCACGCAGAGCCCGCTCGGCGCATGGTTCCTCGGCTTCATCTGCCTGATCGCGATCGGCTCGCTCGCCCTGATCCTGAACCGCCTGCCCATCCTGCGCTCGAAGACGCGGATGGAGTCGCTCGTCTCCCGCGAGGCGACGTTCCTCTACAACAACCTGCTGCTCGTGGCGCTCTGCCTGACGATCCTCTGGGGCGTCATCTTCCCGATCCTGTCCGAGGCCGTGCGCGGCGAGCAGATCACGGTCAGCGGGCCGTACTACAACTTCTTCCTGCGCATCTTCGGGCTGCCGCTCCTCCTGCTGATGGGGATCGGGCCGCTCGTGGCCTGGCGGCGCGCCTCGTTGCGCTCGCTCGGACGGAGCTTCGCCTGGCCGGCGGCGATCGGGCTCGCCGTGGGGATCGTCCTGCTCCTGCTCGGGGCCGGCTCGTCGTGGATCGGCCTGCTCGCGTATACGTTCTCCGCCTTCGTGCTCGGGTCGATCGGCTACGAGTTCGTGCGCGGGACTCGCGCGCGCCATGCGCTGACGGGCGGGCCGTGGCTGGCGGCCTTCTCGGAGCTCGTGGCGCGCAACCGGCGCCGCTACGGCGGGTACATCGTGCACGCGGCGATCGTCCTGCTGGCGATCGGCGTGGCGGGCTCGAGCGCGTACGACAAGGTGCGCGAGCGGACGCTCTCGCCCGGGCAGACGATGGCGATCGGGAGCTACGGGCTGACCTACAGGGAGCTCGTCCGGCGGCAGGGCGCAAACGCCACCGAGTTCCGTGCGCTCCTCGACGTGCGCAAGGACGGGAACCGCGTCGGCACGCTCGCGTCGGGCAAGAACTCGTACCCGGCGGAGCAGCAGACGTCGAACGAAGTCGGGATCCGCAGCGACTACCTGACCGGCGAGGACTTGTTCGTGATCACCGACCAGATCAACCCGAACGGGACGATCGCGTTCAAGGTCCTCGTCAAGCCGCTCGTCAACCTGATCTGGCTCGCCGGCGTCGTGTTCCTGATCGGATCGCTCGTCGCGCTGTGGCCGAGCGCAGTCGAGCAGCGGCGCCTCGCGGACCGCTACCGCGAGCTGCGCGCGCTCGCCGGGGCATGACGGCGGTCGCCCTCGCGGTCGGAGCGGTGCTGGCGTGCGCATGCGCACTCTTCGTCGCGCTCCCGTTCCTGCGCGAGCCGGATCCCGCCGAGGATCGCCTGGACGAGCCCGGAGCGCTCGAGAAGCGCGCCCTCGAGCTCGCCGAGGAGAAGGACCGCGCGCTCGCCGCGCTCAAGGAGCTCGAGTTCGACCATCGCACCGGGAAGATCTCGGACGAGGACTACCGCGAGCTGATCGGCCCGCTGCGGCTGCGCGTGGCCGAGGCGCTTCGCGCTTTGGAACCGCAGGCCGAGTCGACGGAGGAGCGTGTTCGTGCGACGAGCTAGATGTCAGATGTGTGGGGCGAAGCTCTCGTCGCATGCCAGGTTCTGCTCGGAGTGCGGTACCGCCGTCGCCTCCGGGGACACGGTCGTCGAGGCCGTTCCGCCGACCGAGGATGGGCCGACTCCGGTCGAGCAGCACGTCTCCGAGCGGCGCTACTTCGGCATCCCCCCGGCCGGTCTCCTGCTCGGGCTCTGCGTCGTCGGCGTGATCGCCGCGATCGCGCTCTTCGCGACCGGTCTCTGGCCGTGGGGCCTGATCGCGCTCGGCCTCGCACTGTTCATGCTCACCGGCTACGTGTCCGCCGAGCGGCGCGGCCCCGGAGAGGAGGGGGGTGCGACTCGAGCCCTCGCCGCCGTCCGCACGCGCGCCGGCGTGGCGAAGGAGACGATCGCGGCCCACAGCGGCGCCAGGATCGAGCTCGTGCGGCTACGGCGCGACGCGAATGGTCTCGCGCGGGCGCGCGGCGAACGGGCGCGGGAGCTGGGCGAGGCCGTGTACGCGAAGAACACGACTGCGACGAAGGAGCTGAAGCAGCGGATGAAGGAGATCGACGAGGAGCTCACGGCGAAGGAGTCACAGATGGCGAAGGTGACGATCGACGCGCAGGAGCGGGTCGGAAAAGCGAGGCTCCAGACGCAGCCGACCCAGGTCGTGGCCGGCGAAATGCCCGACGAGGCGCCCGAGCCCGCCACGGTGCCGGAGCCGTCCCCTGCGCCGGACGAAGGGCAACAGCCCCAACCCCCGCACGTCCCGGAGCCCGCTCTGCCGCCGGACGGGGGCGACCGCCCGCAGCCGCCGGAGATCCCGGAGCCCGAGCCCCAGCAGGGCCGCGAGTAGTCTCCGTCCGAGAAACCCGCTAAAATCCAGCGACTTTTGCATCCGGGCAGGGACGTTTCCCCCTGTCGCAAGGACTCCCACGATGCCCCGTCGCCTCCTCCTCTTCTCCCTGGCCTGCCTGATGGCCGTGCTGGCCTCGACGACCGGGAGACCGGCGCGGGCCGACAAGATCCAGTCGCTGCAGGCGAAGATCGCGGACGCACAGGTCCAGGAGTCGCGCCTGCAGTCCGACATCGGCACGATCGAGGGCCGGATCCGGACGCTCGAGCGCCAGGTGGGAGGCGTCTCGACCCGCCTCGATGCGCTCGAGCACGACCTCGCGCTCCAGCAGGAGCGGCTGAACCGGATCAGGCGGCTCTACGAGTTCCAGACGCAGCAGCTCGACTTCTTCTCCCACGAGTACAACGTCTCGGTCGAGCGGCTGAACGCTCGCTTGATCGAGATCTACGAATCCGGCGATCAGCCGACGACGCTCGACGTCCTGATGTCGTCGAGCAGCCTCAGCGACTTCTTCGAGCAGGCCGACTACGTTCGCAACATCGGCTCACAGGACGCGGCCATCTCGACCTCGGTCCTCGGCGCGAAGAAGCGGTGGCACGCGGTGCGCGAGAAGACGAAGGTGACGAAGAGGAAGGTCGAGACCGTAACTCGCACGATCGCCGTTCGGACGGCGGAGGTTCGCGTCGAGAAGCAGCGGCTGCTGGTCAGCGAGAAGGGCCTCGCGACGGCCCGCGGACGCAAGAAGACGCGGCTCGCATCGGTGCAGGAGAGCAAGGCCGA
>VAXT01000151.1 GCA_005883245.1 Actinomycetota bacterium
AGCACGAGCGCGCTCGCGAGCAGCCCGATAACTGCGGCGACAACTATGAACCTGTTCCGCATGTCACTACCTCCCTCGATCGCTCACTGGTCTAAGTCTCCGCGAAAAAGGATCGTAAATCGTGTTCACGATGAACCTTCACAAATTCCTTACCGAGCCCGGGGTCAGGTCTTGCGCTGCGGCACCAACGCGACGGGTCTGTCGACGCAAGACCTGACACCCTTTCGCGATTACCGAGTCGCCGGATGCGCACAGGCGGGACCTGTCGCCCGCACCGGGACGTAGTCCCTTCGATGGATCGACGAGCGTTTCTGGTCGGGGCAGCGTCACTCTGCGTCGCCCCACAGGCGTTAGCCAGGCTGAGCGCAGGGGTCGAGGTCGCGCTTGTCACAGCTGATCTCGAGTCGAGGCTGGTTGCGGTCAACCTTCGTACCGGCCGGATCCATCGCTTCGTCCCGACGCTCGCCAAGCCGCGAAGCATCGAGACGGTCGGGAGCAGCGCGGTCGTCGCTCACTCGGAGATCGGCGCGGTCACGGTCGTCCGCAACGAGACCCTGTCGATCGAGCACGTCCTTCGCGGCTTCGGCGAGCCGAGATACACGGCCGGCCACCCTGACGGGCGCCATGCTTTCGTCAGCGACGCACGACGTGGGGAGGTGATCGTGCTCGACGTCATCGAGGGGCGCGTGCTCGCCCGTGCGGCAGTCGGCGCACTGGCGCGCCACATCACGATCGATCCCTCGGGTCGCACGCTCTGGGTCGCGTTGGGACGAAAGGCCGAGCACGTCGCGATCGTGGACGTCGCTCAGACCGCCAAGCCGCGATTGGTCGGGCGCTTCCGGCCGCCGTTCCTCGCGCACGACGTCAACTGGTCGCCTGCAGGAAAGCATGCCTGGGTCAGCTCGGGTGATCGAAACGAACTCGCCATCTATTCCGCGCGGAGCGGGAAGCTGCTCGCCAGACCGAGTGCCGACGAGCCGCCGCAGCACATCACGTTCAGAGGCGAGCACGCCTACGTAGCCAGCGGGGAGAGCGGAACCCTCCGCGTGCATGCTGCGGACGGACGAGCGATTCGGATGGCGAAGGTTCCGGAGGAGTCCTACAACGTCCAGCAGGCCCATGGCTGGGTGGTCACGCCTGGGCTGGGCACGGGCACACTTTGCATCCTGGATGCGCGCGGCCGGGTCCTTCGGAGCAACAAGATCGCCCGCTCTTCGCACGACGCGTGCATCGTCGTTGCGCGCTGAAGGAGTTCAAGTGGGTCCGTACGAGGGAGTGTTGTTCGACCTTTTCAGCGGGCTTCTCGACTCACAGCCGGCCTACGACGACGTCGCCGGCAGCGATGTCCTGGGCCGTCGCTGGCGGAGCGAGCACAGCCGCCTTTCGTATCTGGCAGGTGACTATCGGCCGCACGACGACGTCGTCGCCGAGGCGGCCGAGCGAATCGGCCTCTCTCCAGAGCGTGCTCCGGCGCTCGTTGCGCGATTGGGTGAGCTCGGACCCTGGCCCGAGGCCCCCGGCGTTCTGGCCCAGCTCCGCGCGACCCTGAAGATCGGCGTCGTCACCAACTGCTCGGACGAGCTCGGTCGGCGGGCCGCGGCCCAGGTCGACGTCCCGTTCGACGTCGTCGCTACCGCCGAGGCAGCCGGCGCTTACAAGCCGCGCCCGGAGCCGTATCGGCTCGCGCTCGATGCGTTGGACGTCAGCTCGGCGCGCACCCTGTTCGTCGCCGGCTCTCCTGATGACATCGCCGGCGCCGATCGACTTGGCATGCCCGTGTACTGGCACAACCGGCGCGGGCTGGACCTCGGCGGCCGCGCCCGACCGCTCGCGGAGCACGATTCCCTTACCCCGCTTCTCGAAGTGACTTCCCTCAGTCGCATGACTTGAGGTCGACGGGGCGCCGACCGATACGACGAGCGTGAGGGTTTTCGTTGCCGCGCTCGCCTTGTTGGTCGTTCTTCCCGCCTGCGGAGGTCAGACTTCCGATCGCATGAGTGCTTCACCACCTGCGGAGTCGAAGCAGATTCGTGCCCGCCTCGACACGGCCGTGGTGCCGGCCTGGGACGTCGGCGGGATGCCGGGCGGCCTTCGGGTCACACCCGACTCCGGCTGGGTCGACAATCGGCTCGAGGCTCGGAGGTCGTACGACCGTGCCGACTCCGCAGCCTCGCTCGCGCGGGCGGGGCGTGTCATCGGTTACCAGCTCGTTTACGACGACGCAGCGGAGACGGCACTCCGCTCCGGCATCGGGCTGCAGGCCTTCCTGACGTCCGTCGAGCTGTTCTCGAGCGCAAAGGGCGCGTCCGCGTCCCTGCGGGGCCGTTTGGCGTTCGCGCGTGGGCTCGAGAACAGGTCGCCGCAACCGGGCATCCGCTTCGGCGCCGTC
>VAXT01000079.1 GCA_005883245.1 Actinomycetota bacterium
CAGGCCCGGCACCGATCTCCCGGAGCGCGGCCTCGACCGCAGCTCCCTGTCCGCCGCCCGGATCGGGGATCCAGTTCGCGTCCGCGACAGGCTCGGGCGACACCACCCAGGTCCTGCCGACGCCTGTCGCAACGGCGAGCACGTCGGCGAGCATTGCAAGAGAGAGCTCCTCCCGTGCGTGTCCGAGGCGCGTCTTCCCGGGCGAGCCCGAGTGCGGAACCACGATCCGGATCACCTGCGAAGCGGCCGCACCGCGATCGTCACGCGGCTGACCGCGCACAGCCGTCCTTCGTCGTCGGTCAACTCGACGTCCCAGACCCAGGTCGTCCGCCCCCGGTGGATGCGGCGCGCGGTCGCGTGGATCGTGCCCTCGCGGATCGAGCGCAGGAACGTCGAGTTGTTCGACATGCCGAGGCCGATGTTCCCGTCCGGGACCACGCCGACGTTCGTCCCGACCGAGGCGAGTGCTTCCGCGATCGAGGCGTGAACGCCTCCGTGCACGAGACCGACCGGCTGGAGCAGGTGCTCCCGCACCGGAACGTGCGCGCGCACGAGCTCGTCGGTGGCCTCGTCGATCTCGAGTCCGTAGTGGAGATCGAAGGGGGACGAGTGGGATTCCCACATGGCGTCGCAAAGTGTGAAGCTTTCGGCGGAAGTGAACATCGGGATCGGACTACCGACGACCGTGCCCGGCGCGACGGGCGACCTGCTGCTCGAGTGGGCGCGGCGCGCCGACGACGGACCGTTCTCGTCGGTGGCGGTGCTCGACCGGGTCGCGTACGACAGCTACGAGCCGTTCGCGATGCTCGCGGCGGCTGCGGCGGCGACCTCGCGTGTGCGGCTGGCGACGATGATCGCGATCGGGCCCCTCCGCTCGACGGCGCTGCTTGCGAAGCAGGCCGCGTCGGTGCACGGGCTCTCGGGCGGCCGGTTGACGCTGGGGCTGGCGGTGGGAGCGCGGCTCGACGACTTCGACGTCGCCGGCGTCGAGCACAAGGGTCGCGGCAAGCGGCTCGGCGAGCAGCTGGCGTACATCCGCGGCAACGTCGACGGCGATCTCGTCGGCCCCTCGCGAGACGGGATCGAGATCCTCGTCGGCGGCCTGAGCGGCCCGGCGTACTCGCGGATGGCGCGGTATGCGGACGGCTACGCGCACAACGGCGGGCCGCCGCGGGCCTTCGCCAACGCCGCGGCTCGCGCGATTGCCGCCTGGAGCGACCTCGGCCGTCCTGGGAGGCCGAAGCTCTGGGGCCAGGGGTACTTCGCGTTCGGCGACCCCGACCGCGGTGACGCGTACCTCCGCGACTACTACGCGTTCACCGGCCCATTCGCGGAGAAGATCGCCGCGGGCCAGCTGACGAGCGCGCGGGCCGTCAAGGACTACGTGCGGGGCTACGAGGAGGCGGGCTGCGACGAGCTCGTTCTCTTCCCGTGCGTGCCCGGGATCGACGAGCTCGAGCGGCTCCAGGAGGCTCTCTCGTGATCCGTCCTCGTTCTCCGGGAATCGCGCGCGCGTTCCTCGGGCGCCGCTGCGGGTGCGGGGCCGGAGGGAACAGTATGAGCAATACGGGCCCGGAGAGCACCGGGCCCGCAGCGGCGTCAGGCGGCGGCGGAGACCGGCTCCGCCGGTCGGGAGCCGTCGCCGGCGAGGGGCGCGCGTGAACGTCGCGATCGTCGGCGGCGGGCCCGCAGGGCTCTACCTGGCGATCCTGCTGAGCAAGCTCGACCGCGGGGTCGACGTGCGCGTCCTCGAACGCAACGAGCCCGATGCCACCTTCGGCTTCGGCGTCGTCTTCAGCGAGGAGACGCTCGGTGCGTTGCGGGATGCGGATCCCGAGACGCATCTCGAGATCACAGACACGTTCGCCCGCTGGGACCGCATCGACATTCGCTTCCAGGGGCGCGAGGTGTCGTCGCGGGGCCACTCGTTCTCGGCGATCGCGCGCAGGCGGCTGCTCGAGATCCTGCAGGAGCGCTGCCGCGAGCTGGGCGTGACGCTCGAGTTCGGCGTCGAGGTCGAGGAGCTGCCGGACGCGGATCTCGTCGTGGGCGCGGACGGCGCGAACAGCCTCGTGCGCCGCTTCGGCAACTTTGGAACGAAGGTCCGGCCGGAGGGCTCGAAGTACGTCTGGTTCGGCACCGACCACGTCTTCGACGCCTTCACGTTCGCCTTCCGCGAGATCGAGCACGGCCTCTTCAACGCGCACGCCTACCCGTACGACGAGCGAATGTCGACGTTCATCGTCGAGTGCCCCGAGCCGGTGTGGCGCGCGGCCGGGCTCGACCGGCTGGACGAGCAGGAGAGCCTCGCCTTCTGCGAGCAGCTGTTCGCGAACGAGCTGCGCGGGCGGGAGCTGTACTCGAACCGGTCGCTCTGGCTCGACTTCCCGAAGATCACGAACACGACGTGGCACAGCGGGAACGTCGTCATCCTCGGCGACGCGGCGCACACCGCGCACTTCTCGATCGGCTCCGGGACGAAGCTCGCGATCGAGGACTCGATCTCGCTGGCCGCCGCGCTCGCACGACGGCGCTGGGACCTCGAGGCGGCGTTCGTCGACTACGAGCTCGAGCGCGAGCCCTATGTCGAGCGCACCCAGGACGCGGCCAGCGAGAGCGCCGCGTATTTCGGGCGCATCGCGAGCTACTCGCACCTCGAGCCGATCCAGTTCGCGTTCAACCTGATCACGCGCAGCGGGCGGATCACGCACGCGACGCTCGGTGTGCGCGACCCGCAGTTCACGCGTGCGCTCGACGGTTGGCTCGGCGGAAGGCCGATCTCGCCGCCGCCCGCGTTCTCGCCGTACGAGCTGCGCGGGGCCCGGTTCGAGAAGCGCTTCGAGCTCGTCGAGAGCTCGGTTGCGGTGAGCCCAGAGGGGCGGGCCTCTCCTGAGGAGGCCGTCCGGCCCGAGGGCAAGCTCCTGCTCCGTCTCACACACGCCGGTCGCCGCGGCGCGACCCAGCCGCGGAGCAGGGGCGTCGACCTCCCGCTGGCCGACGGCTGGCCCGTCGTGGCGCCGACGAAGCGCCCCTACGCGCCCTTCGGCGCGATTCCCGGCGAGCCGGACGAGGTTGCGGTCCTCGACGCATTCGTCGCCGCGGCCCGGGCCGCCGCCGCCGAGGTGCTGGAGATCGACATGGCGCACGGCTACCTCCTGGGCAGCTACCTGTCGCCGCTGACGAACGACGAGGACGACCGGCTGCGGTTTCCGTTGCGCGTGCTCGAGGCCGTGCGCGGCGCGTGGGAGGGACCGCTGGCGGTACGTCTGTCCGTCACCGACTGGCACCCGCGCGGGAACACGGTCGACGACGGGATCGCGATCGCGCGCGCCCTCGCCGACCACGGATGCGACCTGATCCACGTCGAGGCGGGCCAGACGATCCACGACGACCGCCCGCAGTACCGGCGCGGGTTCCTGACCGCGCTCAGCGACCGCGTCCGCAACGAGGCGCGCGTTCCGACCCTCGTCGGCGGCTACCTGACGACGCTCGACGAGGCGAACACGATCGTTGCCGCGGGCCGCGCGGACCTCGTCCTGCTCGACTTGCCCGAGACCCAGATCGAACGCCCTCTCCAACCAGTGACCACGGTGTTGCTGGGGGAGGTTCGAGCGTGAATCTCGGGGAGTTGGCGTACCCGGACGTGCCTCAGGGTGCGATGCACTTGTTGCCTTTGGGGGCAACGGAGCCGCATGGGCCGCACGCGCCGCTCTCGACCGACACGCTGATCTCGGTCGGAATCTGCGAGCGGGCGGCGGAGCGGCTCACGGGCGAGATCCCGGTGCTCGTGCTGCCGGCGCTGGCGTATGGCGTCACACGCTACGGCTCGGCCTTCCCCGGGACGGTCTCGATCTCCGAGGAGACGCTGCGCGCGCTCGTCACCGAGATCGCGGCCGGCGTCGGCCCGCTCGTCCTCGTGAACAGCCACTTCGAGCCCGAGCAGGTCGAGACGCTGCGCTCCACCGGGCTACCGCTGCTCGATCTGACGCGTCGCCGCAATGCCGAGCGGCTGACGGAGGAGTTCCGCTCCGGCTCGTGCCACGCCGGGCCCGCCGCGATCCGGGACGGCCGGACCGATTTCGTCGCGATGGGCATGGACGAGGCGTACTGTGGCGCGCCCGCAGAATCCTCGGCCGAGGAGGGGCGCGCGACCTTCGACACGCTGACGGACCTGCTCGTCGAGCTGATCCGCGAGGTCGCGACGTGATCACGAACGCCGACCTTCCGCTGGAACTGAACCTCGCAAGCTGGTTCGTCGACCGCAACGTCGAGCAGGGGCGCGGCGAGCGTACGGCGCTGATGAGCGCGTCGGGACCGACGACGTATGCGGAGCTTGCCCGCCTCGTGAACCGCTGCGGCAATCTCCTCCGCGAGCTCGGCGTCGACGCCCAGGACCGGATGCTGCTGGTACTCGGCGACTCGGTCGAATTCGTCGCGCTCTGGTACGGCGCCCAGAAGATCGGCGCTGTCACGGCGGAGGCGTACACGTTCCTGCAGCCGAAGGACTACGCCTACTACCTCGAGTACACCGACGCGGCGGTCGTCGTGGCCGACCGGACGACGGAGGCTGCAATCCGCCAGGTCGCAGGCGAGCGGCAGGTGCTCCTCGTCGACCAGACGTTCCAGGAGGGGCTGGCCGGGGTGTCCGACGAGCTCGAGCCTGCGCCGACGACGAAGGACGACGTCTGCCTCTGGAAGTTCACGACCGGCAGCACCGGCCGGCCCAAGGGCGCCGTCCATCCCGTGCACAGCCCCGTCCTCAGCCACGAGTGGTACGCGCGCGATGTGCTGGGGATCCGCGAGGACGACGTCGTGCTGCCCGTGCCGAAGCTCTTTTTCGGCTACGCGCGCGATCTGACCGCGCTCTACCCGTTCGGCGTCGGCGGCGCGGGCATCGTGTTCCCCGAGCGTACGACGCCGGAGCGGATCTTCGAGCTGATCGCCGAGCACCGCCCGACGATCCTCGTCAACGTGCCAACGATGATGGCGCAGATGATCGACTCGATCAGACGTGGCCGGTGCCAGGCACCTGACATGTCCTGTTTGCGCGTGTGTACGTCGGCCGGTGAGGCACTGCCGCGCGAGCTGCACGACCGCTGGCTGGACACCTTCGGCGTCGAGGTGCTCGACGGAATCGGCTCGTGCGAGCTGTACCACATCTACATCTCGAACCGGCCCGGCCGCGCGCGACCCGGCTCGACCGGTGAGCTCGTCCCCGGCTACGAGGCCGAGGTCGGCGAGAACGGCGAGCTGCTCGTTACCGGCGACACGGCCGCGCTCCTCTACTGGGGCGACGAGGAAAAGACGAGAGCGACGTTCGAGGGCGACACCGTCCATACCGGCGACCTGTTCGAGCGGCACGACGACGGCTTCTTCTGGTACCGCGGCCGCGTCGACGACCTGATCAAGGTCGGTGGGATCTGGGTTGCGCCGGCCGAGATCGAGCATTGCCTCGTCGGCCATCCGGACGTCGTCGAGTGCGCCGTCGTCGGGGCTGCACACAACGGGCTGACGATCCCGAGGGCGTACGTCGTCGTCAGGCAGCCCGTGGAGGAGCAGGCGCTCCAGGACTTCGTCCGCGAACGGCTCTCGCCGCACAAGTACCCGCGTGAGGTCGTGTTCGTCGACGATCTGCCGAAGACGCCGTCCGGAAAGCTCGACCGGAAGGCGTTGCTCGCATGAGCCGGGTCGTGGTCGTCACCGGAGGCGCGAAGGGGATCGGAAAGGCGATCGCAGAGCGCTTCGCGGCAGCCGGCCACTGGGTCGAGGCGCCCGGCCACGACGAGCTCGACGTCACCGACGAGCGACACGTGGGCGCGTTCTTCGAGAGCCTCGGCCGCGTCGACGTGCTCGTCAACAACGCGGGCATGGCGTCCAGCGGCGCTGTAGCACTGACCACGCTCCGCGACTGGCGCGCGCACCTCGACGTGAACGCGACGGGCTCCTTCCTCTGCACCCGGGCCGTGCTGGGCGGCATGATCGAGCGCGGAGATGGCCGGATCGTGACCGTTGCCTCGGTGGCCGGGCTCGTGGGCGCGCGCTACACCGCCGCGTACACGGCGTCGAAGCACGCTGCGGTCGGACTCATGCGCGCGACGGCCGCAGAGGTCGGGGGAACCGGCGTCACCGCGAACGCCGTGTGCCCCGCCTACGTGGACACCGATATGACGAAGCGCTCGGTCGAGAACATCATGGACAAGACGGGCCGCACGTCCGCGGAGGCGCAAACGGCGCTCGAGAAGATGACCCCGCTCGGACGCCTGCTCGAACCGGGCGAGGTCGCGGCCGCGGTCGCCTTCCTCGCCTCGCCCGAGGCGGCCGCGATCAACGGCCAGACGCTCGTCCTCGACGGCGGAGGCCTCCAGGCGTGAGTCCGTTCCGCGGCTCGGCGGCGTTCACGGAGACCTGGCAGAACTTCGGCTTCGCGCTCGACGACGGCATTGCGACGGTCACGTTCTCGCGGCCGGACAAGCTGAACGCGCTCACCTTCGACGTCTACGCCGACCTGCGCGACCTGCTCGGCGAGCTCCCGCACCGGGGTGACGTGCGCGTGCTCGTCCTCACCGGCCAGGGGCGCGGATTCTGCTCGGGCGGTGACGTCGAGGAGATCATCGGCGAGCTGCAGGGCATGAGCGCCGGCGAGCTGCTCGACTTCACGCGGATGAGCGGGGCGGTCGTGAAGGCGATGCGGGACTGCCCGCTACCGATCGTCGCCGCGGTCAACGGCGTCGCGGCCGGCGCGGGCTCCGTGCTCGCGCTGGCGTCGGACTTCCGGCTCCTGGCTCGCTCCGCCAAGATCTCGTTCCTGTTCACGCGGGTCGGCCTGGCCGGAGCGGACATGGGCGCCGCCTACCTGCTGCCGCGGCTGATCGGGCTCGGCCGCGCGACCGAGCTGCTCGTGCTCGGCGACGAGGTCAGCGCCGACCGCGCCCACGAGCTCGGCCTGGCCACGCGCGTCGTCGACGACGACGCCTTGCCGGCCGCTGCGCACGACCTGGCGCGGCGGCTCGCTGACGGGCCTGCCCTCGCCCACGCGACGACGAAGATCCTTCTCAGCCGCGAGAGCGACATGAGCCTGTCAGATGCGATCGAGATGGAGGCGCTCGCCCAGGCGCTCCTGATGAAGAGCGACGATTTCGCCGAGTTCTATGCGGCCTGGTCGGAAGGGAGGGACCCCGAGTGGCGCGGCCGTTGATCGTCAACCCGCCGGAGCTGCCCGAGCCGGTGGGCTTCGCGCACGCCGTCGTCGCAGCGGGCGGGGTCTACCTCGGCGGCCAGACCGGTGAGGGCGGCTCGCTGGTCGAGCAGTTCGACTCCGCGGCAGGGAAGCTCGTCACGGCGCTGCGCGCGGCCGGCGGCGAGCCCGCCCAGCTCGTCTCGCTCGTCGTCTACACGACGGAGATCGAGGAGTACCGCGCCTCGACGAGCGAGCTGGGGGAGGTCTGGCGCCGGCACTTCGGGCGGCGCTACCCGGCAATGGCGCTGATCGGGGTCTCAGCGCTGTTCGAGCCCGACGCGCGCGTCGAGTTGATGGGCGTCGCCGTTCTCGATGGCTGACGTCCTCGACCGCGCACACCGGCTCGGCCACGAGGTCTTCGCGCCGATCGCCGCCAAGGGCGACCCCGGGCGCCTGAACCGCCCGCTCGTGCGCGCGCTCGGGGAGCACGGGCTCCTCGAGTTCGTCTTCGCCGGCTCGGCGGTCGAGCTTTGCGAGCTGCGCGAGGGCCTCGCGCACGGCTGCACCGAGGCCGAGACGGCGCTCGCGCTGCAGGGCCTCGGCGGCTACCCGATCCTCAGCCGTGGCCGGCCCGCCGTGCGGGACGCGTGGATTCCGCGCCTCTCGAGCGGCGACGCCGTCGCAGGATTCGCGCTCAGCGAGCCGGACGCGGGCTCGGACGCGGCGAGCCTGGAGCTGCAGGCGAAGCGCGACCGCGACGGCTTCCGGCTGACCGGCACCAAGATCTGGATCTCGAACGCGCCCGAGGCCGACGTGTACAGCGTCTTCGCCCGCACGTCCGAGACTGGTGCGAAGGGCGTCACCGCATTCGCCGTCCCCGGTGACAGCGAGGGTCTCTCGGGCGCGCACCTCGACCTGCTCGCGCCGCACCCGATCGGGCGCCTCGACTTCGACGGCGTCCGCGTCGAGGCCGACCAGGTGCTCGGCGACCTGGACGGCGGGTTCGCGGTGGCGATGGACACGCTCGACCTCTTCCGCCCGAGCGTGGGCGCGTTCGCGGTCGGGATGGCGCAGGCCGCCCTCGACGCCGCAGTGGCCTACACACAGGAGCGCGAAGCCTTCGGGAAGCCGCTCGCGCAGTTCCAGGCGGTGTCGCACCAGCTGGCCGAGGTGGCGACTGAGATCCAGGCCGCGCGGCTCCTCGTCCGTGAAGCCGCGACCCAGTACGACGCAGGTGTCCGGCCCGTGCGCAAGGCCTCCGCGATGGCCAAGCTCTTCGCCACCGAGGCGGCCCAGCGCGCGGTCGACGTGGCGATCCAGCTCCACGGTGCGCGAGCCCTCCAGAAGGGCCACCTGCTCGAGCACCTCTATCGTGAGGTGCGCGCGCCGCGCATCTACGAGGGCGCGTCGGAGGTTCAGCGCGAGATCATCGCGCGAGAGCTGTTCAAGGAGGCCGGGTGAGCCAGGACAAGTCCCTGACGTACACGTCGTACCTGGCGCTGGAGGAGATTCTCGGAGCGCAGCGGCCCAAGTCGGACGAGCACGACGAGATCCTCTTCATCGTCGTTCACCAGGTCTACGAGCTCTGGTTCAAGCAGCTGATCCACGAGCTCCGCTACCTGCAGCGGATGCTCGAGGACGGAAACGACGCACGCGCCTTCTCGACCTTCAAGCGCCTGCTGACGATCCTCAAGCTCGTCGTCCAGCAACTCGACGTGATCGAGACGATGACGCCCGTCCAGTTCCTGTCCTTCCGCGAGCGTCTCGAGTCCTCGTCCGGCTTCCAGTCCGGGCAGTTCCGCGAGCTGGAGGCGATCCTCGGCCGTCGCGATCCGGGCGTGCTGACCGCCTACCACGAGACCAGCCCCGACTACGAGAAGGTCAAGGCGGCGCTGGAGCGGCCGTCCGTCTACGACTCGTTCCTTCGCTACCTGGCCGGGAAGGGCTACGACGTTCCCGCCGAGGCGTTGGAGCGGGACGTGACGCGGCCGGTCGAGGAGTCGAAGGGCGTCCAGGCCGCGCTGCTCCGCGCCTACCGCGACGACGGGGAGCCTGCGCAGGTCGCCGAGCGGCTCGTCGACTTCGACGAGGGCTTCATGGAGTGGCGCTACCACCACGTGAAGATGGTCGAGCGGACGATCGGCACGCGGCAGGGCACGGGCGGATACGGCGCCGAGTACCTCCGCTCGACGCTGCACAAGCCGTTCTTCCCGGATCTCTGGGCCGTCCGCAGCGAGCTTTGAATCCGCTCGCGGAGCACTACTCGGCCTTCCGCGTTTCCGAGCGGCTGTTCCTGACCGGCCACTCGCACCAGGCGTGGCCGGACGTGGCCCGCGAGGGGCAGCTGGAGGCGTGGCAGGACGCGGCCGAGCACGCCGATCTCAAATGGGAGCGGGCGTTCGCGAAGGCGGAGCGCCTGCGCGAGGGGGTGAGGTGGCTGCTTGACGATCCCGTTGCGCCGGTTGCGCTTGCGCCCAACACGCACGAGCTCGTCCTGCGGTTCCTGTCGGCTCTGCCGCTGCGGGAGCGGCCGAGGCTCGTCTCCACGGACGGTGAGTTCCACACCTTGCGGCGGCAGCTGGGGAGGCTGGGAGAGGAAGGGCTCGAGGTCATGCGGCTGTCCGCGCGGCCGGTCGAGACGCTCGCGGAGCGGCTGGCGGCCGAGGCTCCCGGCGCGAGCGCGGTGCTCGTCTCCGCGGTGCTCTTCGAGGATTCGCGGATCGTCCCGGACCTCCCGGCCCTGGGCGCGGCGTGCGAGGAAGCCGGGGCCGAGTTGCTCGTCGACGCCTACCACGCCCTCGGCTGCCTTCCGTTCACGATCGCCGGCCTCGAGCGCGCGTGGGTGGTCGGCGGCGGGTACAAGTACCTCCAGCTCGGCGAGGGCAACTGCTTTCTCCGGCTGCCGCCGCAGGCCGACGGGCTCAGGCCCGCGATCACGGGCTGGTACGCAGAGTTCGACGAGCTGCACGCGGCGCACGAACCGGGCGCGACCGCCTACCCGCGCGGCAGCATGCGCTTCGCCGGCTCGACGTACGACCCCACGAGCCACTATCGCGCCGCCCGCGTCCTCGACTTCTTCGACGACCGGGGACTGTCCCAGGAGCGGCTGCGCGCGAGCTATCTGCACCAGACGGGGGTGCTCGCAGAGCGATTCGACGCGCTTGGCCTCGCGGACGTGACCCGCAACCGCGAGACGCCGCTCACCGCCTTTGGAGGCTTTCTCGCCGTCGAGTCGGAGCGCGCCGAGGAGCTGAGCCGGCGGCTGCTCGACGTGGGGGTCGTGACGGACAGCCGCGGCCGCTACCTCCGGTTCGGGCCCGCGCCGTACCACTCGGACGAGCAGCTCGAGGCCGCGGTCGAGCATCTGGGGCGCGTCGCCTAGGAGCCCGCGTAGGCCGGAGCGGTCTCCGGAGCGGCGACGAGCGCCGGCCCTCGGCGCGGAAGCACCAGCACGACGAGGCTCGTCAGCGCGACGCCCGCGACCTGCGTCGCCGTCAGGGTCGCGTCGAACGCGAAGTAGCCGACGGCGATCGCCACGACGGGGAATGCGAGCTCTGCGATCGACGCGACCGACGCAGTCGTGCGCTGGAGCCCGTAGTAGTAGAGGAGCAGCGCGACGAGGCCCGTGACGAGCGCGAGCAGGGCGATGAAGAGCTCGTCGTGCAGCGAAGCCGTGAGCGGCGCCCCGAGCACGAGCGCCGCCGCGAACGCCGCCGGCAGCCCGAACACAAAGCGAAGGGCCGTCACCTGCTCGAACGGCAGCTCGAGCGCAAGGAAGCGCCCGAGGACCGTTCCGAGCGCCCATAGTGCGGCCGCAGCGAGCGCGTAGAGCACCGGCGCCGACCCGTGCAGCGAGACGTCGAATGGGCTCGGGAACGCCATCAGCCAAGTCCCGATCACACCGCCGGCGAGGAACAGCCCGAAGCGCGGGCGCGGCCGCTCGCCGAGCATGACGGCGGCCAGCGACACGGCGATCAACGGCTGCACCTTCTGGAGGACGACCGGCGTCACCGGATCGCCGTCCACGAACGCCTGCGTGAAGAGGATCGTCGCCAGCGCCGACGATCCCGCCCCGATCACGACCGCGGCGGCCACGTAGGAAGGCCCGGCACGCCAGACAGCGGGGAGGGCGGCCACGACCACCGGCAGCAGGACGGCGACGAGGACGACGTGCTCGCCGAGGACGATCGTCGCCGGCTCGGTGGCCTGGGCGAGCGGTCGGCGAATGAGCGCGTCCATGCCCCACAGGCCTGCGGCGACCGCGACGGCCGCGACTCCGATGCTCGCCCGGCTCGGCATGCCTCAATTGTGCAAGCCGGGCCAAACCCTCCTAGTTGGTGAGCCAGGAGTTGGCCCACCACTCCGCATGCGGCATCCCGGATTCGCGGCTCAACTCGAGGAACGCGTCGACGTCGAACGGCGTGCGTCGAAGCTCGATGCTCAGGTGCGCCCCCTCGCCGCCCACGATGCCGTACTCGGCCCAGGGCGAGATCCGCACCGGACGCGGCCACCACTGCCGGAACGGGAGGCCGACGCTGCCCGGGTTGACGATCACCGCGGCCCCGTAGCGGCGGATCATCTGGACGTGCGTGTGTCCGCCGAGGAGCACCGGCGCCTCGGTGTCGATCAGCATCGGCCGCATCTCCTCGTCGGGCGTCGTCGAGAAGATCCAGTCGTCGTACGACTTCGGCGACCCGTGGAAGGCGAGTGCGGGCGTCGACCCGAGCATCAACTCGACCGTCGGCTCGAAGCTCTCCATGAACTCGCGGTCTTCGGGCGAGAGAAACCCGGCCCACCAATTGCCGATCTCGACGAGCATCTCGCCGATCTCGTCCCTCGGTTGGGGCATGCCCTGGATGAAGGCTGCGTCCCAGTTGCCCATCACGACCGGGCACCCGAGCTCCTTCACGCGGGCGAGTGTCTCGGCGGGTTGGGGGCCGACCGCGACGTCGCCGAGGCAGACGATCCGGTCGACGCCCTCCCGCTCGAGCTCGTCGAGCACCGCGTCCAGAGCGAGAAGATTTCCGTGGATGTCGGAGATCAGGCCGATGCGCACGGAGGGGATTCGATCAGACTTCCTCGTCGAACAGAGCGCTAAGAGGCTGTGTTGCGGGTGCGCAGGTACGCGGCGAAGCTGTCGAGGATCCGCTCGCACGCCTCGAGCTCCCGCTCGCCTTGGCGGCCGATCTCGTGGACGAGCTCGGCGAGGCGCAGCGAGCGGCGAAACGCCTCGTCTCCCTCGAGCGAGCCGCTGAACGCGCGAATGTCCTCTTCGACGCTCTCGCTGGATCCGTCGGCGACGGACGAGCGGAGGATGGCTGCGACGAGCGCCTCCGTGCTCTCCCGGGCTCGAGCCTGCCCGATCGCGACCGCCGCCTGGCTCGCGAACAGGCTCAACGTCGCGATGTCACCGTCGTCGAACGACGGGGCGCCCTCCTTGTCGAGCAGCTCGAGCACGCCGATCACGGCGTCCTCGTAGAAGAGCGGGACGCAGAGGATGCTGTCGGGCAGGTAGCCGACTCGCTCGCCGATCTCGGCCGCCCACCGCTCATCCTGCTGCACGTTCGAGACGGCCATCGGCTGGCCGCTGATTGCGACGCCGCCGGCGATGCCGTACCCGAGCGGGACCCGGATCTCCCGCACGGCCTCGGCGCGCTCGCCGAGGGCGACCTCGAAGCGCAGGTCACGCGTCGTCTCGTCGACGAGGAAGAGGGCCGCGGCACGGGCCGAGATCACGCCCGCGGCCGTCTCGACGATCCGCTTGAGGAGCTCCGAGGTGCCGGCGGGGGCTGCGGTCGTCCGCGCGGCGGCGGCTTTCTCGAGCGCGTCTCGCAGTCGGGCAGCGAGCTGCTCGTCCGTCTGGGGGCTGTCGTCTTCAGAGGGCATCGGCGGGCAGTCCATTCTCGCGACGGCGCCCGCGTGCTTCAAGAGGCTCGGGACTCCACGATGTGCTTCGCGACGACGTTGAGGTCGCTCACCAACGCCGAGTACTCCGCGTCCCGGTCCTCGCCTGCCCGCAGGATCGAGGACGGGTGGACGGTGGCGATCACAACCGGTGCCAGCGACGACTCGACGGGCCGGCCACGGGCCCGTGTGACCCGGAACGTCCGCCCCAGGAGCGCCTGTGCAGCCGTTGCTCCGAGACAGACGAGAACATGCGGCTTGACGACTGCGAGCTCGGCGTCGAGCCACGGGCGGCACGCGGCGATCTCCGACCAGTTCGGCTTCTGGTGGATGCGGCGCTTTCCGCGCGCCTCCCACTTGAAGTGCTTGACCACGTTCGTGACGTAGGTGAGCGAGCGGTCGATGCCTGCGTCTGCGAGCGCCTCGTCCAGGAGTCTTCCGGCCGGCCCGACGAACGGGGCGCCGGCCCGGTCTTCCTGGTCGCCGGGCTGCTCGCCGACGAACATGACCTCGGACTTCGGAGAGCCTTCTCCGAAGACCGTCTGCGTGCCCGTCTTCCAGAGCGGGCAGGCCTTGCAGCCGGCGGCTGCCTCCGTCAGCTTCTTGAGCGAGGGGCGCGTGGGGACGAGCGGTGCCGCGGTCTCGTCGAGCAGGCTCTGCTGGGTCATTGCGACCTTCGGATACCCCGGGGGCGTCGATACCATGCGGCCCTCGGGCGCCGTGGCCGAGTGGTTAGGCAGAGGCCTGCAAAGCCTCGTACACCAGTTCGATTCTGGTCGGCGCCTCTCTCGCGTCCCTGACCGGCGGCGGCTCCCGGCCGGCGGAGCCGGCCTCCGCCGCCGCCTCGCGCCGCTGACCGCCCTCCTGCCTGCGGGCCGTGTGCCTCGACACTGTCCCGCATGCATACGGACGGTCAGCGACGCGTCAGGAACGCGAGAGGACGATTCTCGAGGGTTAATGGTCGGTTTGCAGGCGTTTTTGCCACGCTTCGGCGTGGGCTTGGCCTTCTGGGGTCTCCAGGAAGTGCTCGAGCGGGACATGGACGAACGCCAGGCGGGCCTCGGCCAGCAGCTCGTTCGCGTCCCAGAGCTCGCCGCGCACGAAGACTCGGCGGCCTCGTTCGTCCTCGATCCACGCTCGCACCGAGAGCGGCCGGTTGATCGGGACCGGCCTCCGGTAGCGGAGGAACATGCGTCCGGTGACGGTCGGGAAGCGGTAACAGGTCGCGACGAGCCCGCACGCCTCGTCGATCAGCGCGGCGACCATGCCGCCGTGTGCGAGCCCCGGCCCGCCCTGGTGGCGCTCGTCGAAGGCGAAGGTCGCTTCGTAGCGGTCTGCTCCCTCGACCTCGGGGTGTGGGAGGCGAAGTCCGATCGGGTTGTCGCCACACCCAAAACAGGCCGGGTCGTGGTGTGGAGGGATCTTCATCGGAGCGCGCTGAGTGCGAGCCCGTCGCGCAGGATCGAGGTCGTATAGCGGGTCTCGTCGAGCAGGCGCCGGCGATAGACGGCGGCATGCTCGAGCCCTTCGACGTCGGCCGAATACTGGCCCAGAAAGAGGTTTGCGCTGACGAGCAGACCGCCGGGCCTGAGCAGACGTTCGAACTGATCGAGGTCGGTCTCGAACTCGACAGGGTCACCGTCGCTGAAGGCGAGGTCGTAGCCGGGCTCGAGCGTCGGAAGGATGTCGGCCCCTGTTCCGACGTGGATCTCGACGTCAGCGTCCTTGGTGGACTCGCCTCCGAGCGCCGCGTGTATTTCGTCTTGCTCGATGGTGTCGACATGCGCCCCGGCGTCCGCGAGCCAGAGTGCGCTGTAACCGAGGCCAGTGCCGAGCTCGAGGATCCGTCGCGCCGCCGTCGCGGCCGCGAGAACACCCAGCAGTGGCCCGCTCGAGGTGGGGTAAACCGTACAGCCGGCTCCGTGCTCTTCCCGATGTCGCACGGACGCGGTTCGGGTGCGCTCGTACCGATCCCGCGTATGAGCCTCGATCCAGGCGGCGACCGCCTCGGGCGAGGTGGGCTCGTCTGCGGGGATGGTCAGCGCATGCCGCCGCGTTCGAAGTGCGCCTTGAAGAAGTTCTCCGAGCCGGACGTGGCCATCGCGGCCGAGGCGGAGATCTCCAGCGCCAGCGTCGCCGCGGCCACGATCTGCGCGAAGCGGTAGACCTTGCCCGGACCGGCACAGTCCATCAGCCCGAGCCAGGCGCGAGCGTACGGCAACGTCGTTCCGCCGCCCACGGTGCCGACCTCGAGCCCCGGCAGCCGGATCCCCGCGTTCAGGCCGCCCTCGACCCGCTTTCCGGTCCCGTGCGCCATCGAGCTCGTCCCGACCATGCCCAGGTCCTGACCCGTGGCGTTGAAGATCGCGGCGATCGCGGTCGCAGGCGTGAACGCGACGGACTGCATGCCCGACGCGACCGCTCCATGAGTCCCCGCCCAGGACAGCTCGAGCAGATCATCGACCGTCGTTCGCAAGACACGCCGCACCGCCTCCTCCGTCAGCGTCACCTCGGCGACGACCGTCTTCCCGTGCCCGCCCCGCTCGAAGTACCGGTGCGAGACCTTCTTGTCGCCGCCCATGTTCGCCTCGAGAATCGCGCGCTCGGGCTTCCGAGGCGCCTGTTCCAGCACGTAGCCCATGTTCAGCGCGTAGGCGTTCCGGGTCATCATGTTCGGCCCGCAGGCATCGCCCGTCGTGAACGCCCACATGACGTGGCAGATCGGCCCCGCAACGTAGGTCTCGACCTCACGGAGCTTCGCGTACCGGGAGATCCAGTCCTCGTCGCGAGACGCGAGCCACTCTCGCATCTTCGGCAGCTCGCCCTCGATCCAGCGGCCGAGCGCGGCGGCTTCCTCTGCCGAGTTGGTGACGAACGCCGACGCCCGCGTCATCCGATCGCGCAGCACCTCGGTCCGGAACCCGCCCGACTCCGCCGCCGCGCGCGCACCGCGATAGAGCGAGTCCGACAACGACCCTTCCGTGTGCGCCAACGGCACGAAGACCTCGTCCGTCGAACGTCCGCGCTCGACGAGCTCTCCGTCCGGCTCGGTCAGCTCGTAGTCGCCGAGCGAGATCGTCAGCGGCCCGATCACCGCCGTCGGCGTGACCGCCACGCCCGTGAGCGCTTCCTGCGCGTTCACCCACGGCTCCAGGTCGACCCCGAAGACCTCCGTGTCCACGCGCCCGTCGAGCGCCGCCTGGCGCGCCAGGATCGAATCGGGGTCGTTCTTACGCGGCCATTTCCTGAGCTCCACGGGTGGGACGATAATCTCCGCGCATGGCCACCGAGCAAGTCGTCGAGCCCGTCGCGGGCGAACGCGAGCAATACGCGGGCGTTCTGCGCTTCTACGAGCTGGCCAAGCGCCAGGAGTGGCAGGTGCGCGACCTGCCCTGGAACGACCTGCCGCCGATCCCCGAGGGCAAGGGCTCGCCGCAGCGCCGCGCGCGTCGAAGCGACATGTGGCGCTCGGTCCTCACGCAGCAGCTCCAGGCGGACATGCTCGCCTGCGAGATGGCGTCACAGCTCCTGAACGTCGCGCCCGACCCCGAGGCGAAGCTCTACTACTCGACGATGGTGCAGGACGAATCGCGCCACACCGAGGCGTGGCTGAAGCTGATCAACGACGTGGGCGGAATCGCCGAGCGCGACCCGTATCTCGACGAGCTCGCGCACATGACGCTCGAGGCGGACACGCTCGAGGAGAAGGTCTTCCAGATGCAGGTCTTCTACGAGCGGCTCATCATTTCGCGCTTCCGGCTGATCGCGCGCGCCTCGCGCGGGACGGTGCTCGAGGAGCTGTGCAACCGGCTCGCAACCGACGACGGCATTCACGACGCGGCGAACCGGCTCCTTCCGATCTTCATCAAGCACGCTCTGTGGCGGCCAAAGGCGCGCGCCGTGATCGGGCGGCTCATGTACGAGCGCGACATCCAGCGGCTCGAGGAGGATCTCCAGGAGGGCGTCAAGCTCGCCGAGTCGCTCGGCCTCGACGTCAGCGACGTGGAGCTGCCTCGCCCATAGTGCCCGCCGGGGTCATCGACGGGAAGGCGCTCGCCGAACGCATCCGCGGTGAGATCGCCCAGGAAGTTCGGGAGCTGGGAGAAATCGGGCTCGCGACCGTCCTCGTCGGCGACGATCCCGCTTCCGACATCTACATCCGCCTCAAGCACAAGGCCGCGGCCGAGGTCGGGATCAACGCGAGGGACATCCGGCTCGCCTCGCAGACGACCGAGGCGGAGCTGCTCGAGCAGGTCGCGCGGCTGAACGCCGACGAGTCGATCGACGGTCTACTCGTCCAGCTCCCGCTGCCGGACCACATCGACGAGGCGCGGGTGATCCGCGCACTCGATCCGGTCAAGGACGTGGACGGGCTCCACCCGCTGAACTTCGGCCAGCTCGTCCTCGGCCGGCCGACGCACGTCGGCGCAACCCCGGTCGGGGTGATGCGGCTCCTCGAGGAGAACGGGGTCGAGCTCGAAGGCGCGCGGGCGGTCGTCGTCGGCCGCAGCGACATCGTCGGGAAGCCGGCCGCCCTCCTCCTGCTCCACGCCAACGCGACCGTCACCGTCTGCCACTCTCGGACGCGCGACCTGGGAGCGGTCACGCGTGAAGCCGACGTGCTCGTCGTCGCCGTCGGTCGGACCGCGGTCATCGGCCCGGACGACGTGCGCGAGGGCGCGACGGTGATCGACGTCGGCATGAACCGCGGAGACGAAGGCGTCGTCGGGGATGTCGACCCAGGCGCGGCCGAGCGTGCGGGCCTGATTACGCCCGTGCCCGGAGGCGTCGGCCCGATGACGATCGCGATGCTCCTCGCGAGCGCTGTCAAAGCGGCCAAATATCGGCGAGGAATTCTTGCGTTCCCGGGGGGCTGAGGTTAGTCTTCCGCCGCTTTAGAAGTCCGGCTGTAGAAGGAGGAAGTGTTGGCTGAAGGCACCGTCAAGTGGTTCTCGAACGAGAAAGGGTTCGGCTTCATCGAGCGCGAGGGTGGGGACGATGTCTTCGTCCACCACAGCGCGATCCAGATGGACGGCTACCGGTCGCTGACCGAAGGGCAGCGCGTCCAGTTCGAAGTCGTGCAGGGCGACAAGGGCCTTCAGGCCGCGAACGTCACCGCCGCCTAGGGACTTCCGGACTCGAGAGAAACGCGGGCCCCGGAAGGGGCCCGCTTTCATTTGCGAGGATCTATCAGTGGCCATCAATAGAGATGAGGTGCTCTATGTCGCACGCCTCGCGCGGCTCGCGCTGAGCGACGAGGAGATCCACCGCCTGGGGGCTCAGCTGAACGCAATCCTCGAAGCGGTCGGCAAGGTGAGCGAGCTCGACCTCGCGGACGTCGAGCCGACCGCGCACCCGCTCGACCTCGTGAACGTGTGGACCGACGACGAGCCGCGGGAATCGCTGCCGGTCGAGGATGCGCTGGCGAACGCGCCAGACCGCGAAGCCGGATTCTTCCGGGTGCCGCCCGCATGATCGACACGCTGCGACTGACCGCGCAGCAGGTCAACGACCTGCTCGCGGCCGGCGAAGCGTCATCGGACGAGATCTTCTCCGCGTACCGCGCCGCGATCGACGAGCGCGACGCGGAGCTGAACTCGTTCCTCCACGTGTGCGACGACTCGCCCGGCGAGGGAATCCCAATCGCGTTCAAGGACGTGATCAGCACGAAGGGCATCCCGACGACCGCCGGATCGAAGATCCTCGAGGGCTACCGGCCGGTCTTCGACGCGACCGTTGCCACGCGCTGCAGCGCCCGCGGCCTGCGCGTGATCGGCAAGACCAACATGGACGAGTTCGCAATGGGCTCGTCGACCGAGAACTCGGCCTACGGGCCGACGCGCAACCCATGGGATCCCGACCGCGTGCCGGGAGGCTCGTCGGGCGGCTCGGCCGCAGCGGTCGCCGCGGGTCTTGCCCCGTGGGCGCTCGGCTCCGACACCGGCGGCTCGATCAAGCAGCCGGCGGCCCTGTGCGGCGTGGTCGGGCTGCGGCCGACCTACGGCACGGTCTCGCGTTCCGGCATCGTCGCCTTCGCGTCCAGCCTCGACCAGGTCGGCCCCATCGCCAAGACCGTCGCGGACTGCGCGTTCCTCTACTCGGTGATCGCCGGGCGCGATGCGGAAGACACGACAACCGTCGAGCTTCCCGAGGCCGTCGAGATCCCGACGGCGGACGATCTCGAGGGCCTGCGCGTCGGAGTTCCCAAGGAGCTGAACGAGGCGGAGGGCATCGAGCCGGGCGTCAGCGAGGCCGTCAACGCCGCGATCGAGCTCTGCCGCGAGCTCGGCGCCGAGGTGGGGGAGACGACCCTGCCGCGCTCGGTCGAGTACGGGCTGCCCTGCTACTACCTGATCGCCCCCTCCGAGGCCTCCTCCAACCTCGCCCGCTACGACGGCGTCCGCTACGGGCTCCGCGTGACCGACGGCGACATCCGCGAGCTCTACATGAGAACGCGCGACGCGGGGTTCGGCGACGAGCCCAAGCGCCGGATCATGCTCGGCACGTACGCGCTCTCGGCCGGCTACTACGAGGCCTACTACGGCCAAGCGCAGAAGGTGCGGACGATCATCCGAGACGAGTTCCGCGCGGCGCTCGAACAGTTCGACGTGCTCGTCAGCCCGACGTCGCCGACCGTCGCCTTCCCGATCGGCGCGAGGGTCGACAACCCGCTGGCGATGTACCTGAGCGACGTGCTCGCGATCCCGCCGAACATGGCGGGCCTCCCCGGCCTGTCGATCCCGTGCGGGCTCTCCGAGGGCCTTCCGGTCGGCATGCAGCTGATCGGCCCGCAGTTCTCCGAGAACCTGCTCTTCCGCGCCGGCCATGCGCTCGAACGGGCGCTCGAGTTCGACTATGTCCCGCCCAGGCTGTCATGAGCTGGGAACCGGTCATCGGCCTCGAGA
>VAXT01000152.1 GCA_005883245.1 Actinomycetota bacterium
CCTCCTACAAGGAGCGCGAGCGCAGCGACAGCAAAGCCCAGAGCAATTGCCCGATTCGCTCCGTTCTGTTGTCTCACCCCGCCCCGCCCCTTTCGCCGCATAACCCTCTCCCCAAAACCCTTTCCCCTTGGCCCCAAAACCTGCTAATAACCGCAGAACCTTCTCCATATTGTTGTCAAAGCGACCGTCTGCGTCAAGGGGGTACAGTCGCCGGCGGCGCAGAACCTTCTCCATATTGTTGTCGAAGCGACCGTCTGTTGTCAAGGGGTACGGTCGCCGGCGGAGGCGATGCGGAGCAGTCGTTAGTCGCCGATCGTCCGAACATCCGTGAGGATGAGAGCGATCTTCCGCGTCCCGAGGGCCTTCAGCGTCAACCGCACGTTCTCCGCCCACTCGCGGCGTGTTCGCCCCTGGCGTGCGACGACGAGTACGCTGTCGACGTCCGCTGCAATCGAGGCCGCACCGCTCATGTGGGACAGCAGGCCCGGTGAATGGATCAGCGTGTACCTCGACCTCGCCGACAGCTGAACCACGATCTCGAGCAGGCGTTGCGACGAGATCACCGCCGTTCCGTCGGCAGGGGGCGCGCCCGCCGGCAGCAGCAGCAGGCGGCCGCCAGGCCTAGCTCGAGAGGCGTCATTCGCCTGGCCGTTCGTGGACGGGCCAGCGAGCGCGACCTCCTCGAGCGCAGCCTCCGCAGGGATTCCGTCCTCGACGACCGAGAAAAGCCCGTGTGTTCGTGCCGAGACTCCCAGCAGGCGATCGAGGGTCGGCCGATGGACGTCTGCGTCGATGCAGAGAACGTCGTGACCACCGCGCGCGAGCGCGACGGCCAGGTTCGCGACGACGTCAGCCGGTTTGTCGCGCTCGAGCGGGCTGGTGACGAGGAAAGTCGACCCGTCGTCTCCTGAGCTTGCCGCTTCGAGGTTCGCGCAGAGAGTCTGCAGGGCCTGTTGCGCCTCCTGCCGCGGCTGAGGGGGTCCCTTCGTGCTCGGCTGGTGCGAGAAGCCGCGCGGGAGTACTCCGACCACCGGCGCTCCGAACGCCTTCTCGGCCTCGTCGCGCGAGCGAATGCGGTCGTCGAGGCTCTCTCGAGCGTAGGCGAGGATCAGACCCAGGGCCAGCCCGAGAATGGCCGCGAAGGCGAGCGTCTGTTTCGGCTGAGGTGAGACTCTGCCAGCCTCGAGGTGCGGCGGGTCCACGACACTCGCCACGATCAAGAGTGGGCCGGGTCGCTTGAAGCTGTCCGATACTCCGAGCCTCTCGTGCGCCACACGCTGGAACTCGACCCCGGTCTGTCCGACGACGCTGAGCGCCTCGCTCTTGTCCGTCGAGTCATAGCTCACGTTGAGGACGGAGCTGTCCGGCTGGTACTGGACCCGGATCTTCTTCGACAACGCCGCCGAGGAGATGGGCAGGCCCAGTTGCGTTACGACTCCTTGCGCGACCACATTGCTCTTGAGGATGTTCTTCATGGTCTGCATGAGCGCCGGGCTGCCGAGCGGCGGGCGGGCGCCAGACTCGGCGACGCCGATCCCCATCGAGGCTCGGTAGACGGACGCCTCCCGCTGAACGATGAAGGCGGAGGCGGCAACCGTGAGCACCGGCACGAGCGCGATCAGCCACGCCTGGCGCTTGGCGAAGCGGAGGAACTGACGCAGTGGTGGGCTGGTTTCGGCCAAATCAGCCTGTCCCGGACGACACACGAAGGGTAGCCACGGAATCGGCAGGCTGGCGAATACCTTTAGCTCTTGTGTTCATGCGATCAGTAGCCGGAGCGTCAGGCGTCAGGACGGAGCGTGATTGGAGTCGTAGTCCCGGCCGCCGGAAGGGGCTTCGCTGAGGTGCGCCGGCTGACCAGTCCATAGGTGAACAGGGCCACCAAGCCGATACCGACCGCGAACGCGATTCCCACCGAGGCCCCCGGAGGCGCGGCGAGCTTGACGCCGGAGAGCAAGAGCAGTGTCGCGAGCGCGTAGCGCAGCACCGTCTCGGGCATCGGGACCGCGCCGCCGGCGATCGTGTTCGGTCGCAGGACGCTCTTCGCGAAGAGCCCGATGGCCCCGAAGACGAGCGCCGCGCCGAGCACCCGCCCGGTCACCGCGTCCACCGAATCACCGCGCCGAGCCCAGGAACATCCACCCGGAGAGGCGCGCCTGGACGTTGCCGAGCTGGCGGTGTCGGATGGCGCCGACCGTCTTGAAGAGCGCGCCGTGCGCGATGTCGGTTCCGATCGCGACCGTCGGCTTGAAGCCGAAAATGATGACGAGGATCGGCGTCATCAGCGAGCCGCCGCCCATCCCGGTGAGACCCACCAGTGTGCCGATCAGGAAACCAGCGAGAACGAGCTGCCAAGTCACGCTACGTACATACTCTGATCAGGCGACTGCCGCTCCGAACCGCGTCTCTCGGCGTACCACGCCAGTGTTCGCTCGAGGCCATCGTCGAGCATCACCTTCGGCTCGTAGCCGAGCAGGTTACGGGCGCGCGTGAGGTCCGGACACCTTCGCTTCACCGGGTCGCTGGCCGCTTCTTTGGCGGAGATTGTTGCTTCGATCCCAGCGTGACGGAGCAGACGCTCCGCGAGCTCTCCGATCGTGATCTCCTCCCGGTCGTTGCCGACATTGACGGTCAAGCCCTCGGCGGCGGGCTCCCGCATCGCGGCCACGGTCGCCGCGACGGCGTCTGAGACGTAGCAGAAGGCCCGACGGTGTTCGACCGAGTACACGGTTAGAGGGTCCTGTCCCGAGAGCGCCCTGAGGAACAACTCGGGAATGACGTGCTCATTGCCCATCCTGGGTCCGTAGACGTTGTGATACCTGACGATCACGAACGGCTTTCCGGCGGCGCGGCAGAACTGCGTAATCGCCAGCTCGCCGAAGATCTTGCTTCCCGCGTAGGAGCTGCGCGGATCGGACAGTTCAGTGAGGGAGAGGGGCGAGTCTTCGGGCGTCGGCACCGGAAGATCGTGGAAGTGCTGCGTCCACGCGTAGGCCTCGCTGGTGGAAGAGAACAGCACCTTCCGGCCCCCACCGTCGACGAACCAATCGAGCAGGTGAAGTGTCGACAGCGCGTTCGTGCGGATCACCTCGGCTGGGCGCTCGACCACGTTGCGGACGCCGATGACGGCGGCCAGGTGATAGACCTCGTCGTAGCCACCTTCCAGCTGGTCCCATACCGCCGCGTCTCGGAGATCGCCGACGGAGAGCCTGACGTTGGGCCTCCTGGTCAGGGCGGCGAGGTCCTCATCGCGTACGCCTCGAGAGAGATTGTCCAGAAGGGTCACCTCGTCGCTCCCGTCATCGGAGAGGGCCTGGGCGAGATGCTGGCCGACGAAGCCAGCGCCGCCGGTGATCAGGATGCGACGGCCGCTCACTGCTCGACGTCGTAGTGGTTCTTGCGCCAGTGCCCCTTGC
>VAXT01000080.1 GCA_005883245.1 Actinomycetota bacterium
CAGCACGACGAGCAAGAGCCCGGCAACGGCCCAGCCACCGACGGAGAGCGCGTCCGCGGTCGCGCGCACGAGCCCGTTCGCCTGCTGCACGTTCCGGCGGTCGACGAGCGCGGGCAGCAGGCCTCCGTACGCGGGGTCGAAGTAGCTCGTCGCGGCCGTGAGCACGAACGCGGCCACGACGAGAACCCAAAGCGGAAGATGACCGGTGAGCCCCGCGACCGCCACCGGGACGAGCACCGCGCCGCGGACGAGGTCGGCCGAGATCATCACGCGCCGCCGATCCCAGCGGTCGGCGACGACTCCGCCGTGCAGCCCGAAGAGGAGCGCCGGCACGCTGTCCGCGAGCCGAACCGCGATCACTCCGAGCGGCCCGCCCGCGACGAGCGCGAACCACATGAGCGCGATGTACTGAAACGCGTCGCCGAGCTCGCTGACCGCGATCGCGGCATACGTCCGCCGGAAGTCGCTGCGCCGGAGAAGCGCCGATACGCCCTCCGGGGGCGCCGCCTCTCGCGGGAGCAGCTCCTCCGGAGTCGCGGTCGCGGGGTCGGTCACTCGCGTGTTCTACCCCGTGGAGACGGGGCTAGTGCCCCGTCCGGTAATGCCGCCGGCATGTATTGCTGGATGGGGCACTACACTGGCCCGGCGATGGCTCGGACGACCGCGGTCCGCCTGACAGGGGAGGACCTCACCCCGGACGACGTCTGGCATGTTGCGGTCGAGGGCGGAGGCACCGAGCTCGACGATTCCGCACGCGAGAAGCTCGCCGCCGCGCGCGCGGTCGTCGAAGCCGCACTGCGCAAGGACGAGCCGACCTACGGTGTCACGACCGGGTTCGGGCGCTTCGTCTCGACCCGCATTCCCGGGGAGCTGGCCGAAGAGCTCCAGCTGCGGCTGCTGCGGAGCCACGCCTGCGGAGTCGGGGAGCCGTATCCCCGCGAGATCGTCCGGGCGGCGATGCTGATGCGCGCGAACACGCTCGCCAAGGGCTACTCGGGCACGCGCATCGAGGTCGCGGAGCTCCTGCTCGATTGCCTGACGCGGGACGTCGTCCCCCAGGTGCCGAGCCGCGGATCCGTCGGCGCGAGCGGCGACCTCGCTCCGCTGGCGCACCTCGCGCTCCCGCTCGTAGGCGAAGGACGAGCGTGGTTCGACGGAGAGCTGCTCACCGGCGACGAAGCTCTGGCACGGGCGGGTCTCGAGCCGATCCGACTCGAGGCCAAGGAGGGGCTTTCGCTCGTCAACGGCACGCAGTTCATGGGCGCGTTCGCGGCGCTCGGGGTCGTGCGTGCGCAGCGGCTTGCCAAGGCGGCGGACGTGGCGTGCGCGCTCTCGGTCGACGCGCTGCAGGCGTCTCGCGACAGCTTCCTGCCGCGGATCCACGAGCTGAGGCCGCTCGCGGGCCAGATGGCAGCGGCGGCGAACATCCTCGCCCTGCTCGAGGGCTCGGCGATCATCGAGGCGCACCGGTGGTGCGATCATGTCCAGGACGCCTACTCGCTGCGCTGCGCCGCGCAGGTGCACGGTGCCGCACGCGACCTCCTCGACCACGTCGGGCGAACCGCCTCGGTCGAGCTCAACGCGGCGACCGACAACCCGCTCGTCTTCCCCGAGGACGGGCTGGTCTTGTCGAACGGCAACTTTCACGGGCAGCCGGTCGCGTTCGCGCTCGACATCATGGCGATCGCCGTCAGCGAGCTGGCGAGCATCTCCGAGCGCAGGACCGAGCGGCTCGTCAACCCTGCGCTCTCCGACGGGCTGCCCGCGTTCCTGACGTCGAACGGCGGCCTCAACTCCGGCTTCATGATCCCGCAGTACGTCGCGGCGTCCCTCGTCAGTGAGAACAAGGCCCTCTGCCACCCCGCGAGCGTGGACACGATTCCGACGAGCGCAGGCCAGGAGGATCATGTGTCGATGGGCAACGCGGCAGGGCTCAAGGCGTGGCAGGTGCTCGCGAACGCAGAGCGCGTCGTCGCGATCGAGCTGCTCGCGGGTGCTCAGGCAGTCGAGTTCCACGCGCCGCTCGAGCCGGGGCTCGGGCCGCGGGCGGCGCGGGAGCTCGTGCGGTCGATGTCACCACGGCTCGGCGACGACCGGTCCCTGTCCGACGACATCGAGGCGATCGCCTCCGCGATCCGCGACGGTTCCGCGGTCGCCGCCATCGAGGCCGAGGCGGGCGAGCTGCGGTGACCCTGCCCAGGATGCCGATCCCGAAGCGGCCGTTCCGCGACAGCGCGCTCTTCTACGCAGGCGTCGCGATCGTGGTCGTGGCGATCGTCGGGCTCACGGGAGGCGACCTGATGGTCGCGATCCCGCTGGCTCTCGGTTGTTTCCTGATCGCGACCGGCTACGCGTGGTGGAAGTTCCGGCAGCGCATCCGGCTCGATGAGGAGCGCGAGTCGTCGTGACGGCGATCGGCACACTCGAGCAGACCGTCGAATCGCTGTGCGGCGACCTGAGCAGCATTCGCGCGCCGCGCGGTACCGAGCTGAACGCGAGGTCGTGGTCGACGGAGGCGCCGCTCAGGATGCTCCTGAACAACCTCGACCCCGAGGTCGCCGAGCGGCCCGAGGAGCTCGTCGTCTACGGCGGCTCCGGGAAGGCCGCCCGAAACCACGATGCCCTGCGCGCGATCGTCCGCACGCTGCTGACGCTCGGCGAGGACGAGACCCTGCTTGTGCAGAGCGGGAAGCCGGTCGGCGTGCTGCGGACGCACCCGGGGTCGCCGCGAGTGCTGATCGCGAACTCGCTGCTCGTCCCGCGCTGGGCGACCTGGGACGAGTTCCGGCGGCTCGAGGCGGAGGGTCTGACGATGTTCGGGCAGATGACGGCCGGCAGCTGGATCTACATCGGCACGCAGGGGATCCTGCAGGGCACGTACCAGACGTTCGCGGCGGCTGGGGAGCAGCACTTCGGGACTGCGGACCTGAGCGGCCGGACGATCCTCACGGCCGGCCTCGGCGGGATGGGGGGCGCCCAGCCGCTGGCGGCAACGCTGGCTGGTGGGGTGATCCTCTGCGTCGAGGTCGACCCGGCGCGGATCGAGCGGCGGCACGAGACCGGGTATCTCGACCGCTCGACGGACTCGCTCGACGAGGCTCTCGGGCTAGTTCGCGACGCCGCCCGAGAAGGACGTGGCCTGTCCGTCGGGCTGCTCGGCAACGCAGCGGAGATCGTGCCCGAGTTGGCCGCACGCGGGGAGCACTTCGACCTCGTCACAGACCAGACGGCGGCGCACGATCCGCTCGAGGGCTACGTCCCGGCGGGGCTCTCGGTCGGGGCCGCCGCCGAGCTCCGCTCGAGCGATCCCGACGCGTACCTCCGCCGTGCCCGCGAGTCGATCGCCCGGCACGTCGAGGGCCTGCTCGAGTTCGTCCGAGCCGGCAGCTATGTTTTCGATTATGGCAACAACCTTCGAGGGGAGGCCTATGAGGCCGGGGTAACGGACGCGTTCACATACCCGGGCTTCGTCCCGGCCTATATCAGGCCGCTCTTCTGCCGCGGCATCGGGCCATTCCGCTGGGTCGCGCTCTCCGGGGCCGAAGAGGACATCGCGGCGATCGACGCACGGCTGAAGGAGCTGTTCCCCGACGACGCGCTTCTCCAGCGGTGGCTCGAGCTCGCCCCGGAGCGAGTCCACTTCCAGGGCCTGCCCGCGAGGATCTGCTGGCTCGGGCTCGGCGATCGTGCGCGCGCCGGGTTCGCGATCAACGAGCTCGTTCGTGCTGGAACGGTGAAGGCGCCCGTCGTCATCGGGCGCGACCATCTCGACGCGGGCTCCGTGGCCTCTCCCTACCGCGAGACGGAGGCGATGAAGGACGGCTCCGACGCGATCGCCGACTGGCCGATCCTCAACGCGCTCGTCAACGTGGCTGGTCGTAGTCGCGGACGGCACCGAAGAGATGGCCGACCGTCTGCAGCGCGTGCTGACGACCGATCCCGCGATGGGGGTCCTGCGCCACCTCGACGCCGGCTACGAGGACGCGGCGGAAGCGGCCGCCGACCAGGGCCTCGAGCCGCCGATGCCTCCGACGCTCGCCGAGTGAGCTCGACGGACGCTCCGTCGCGCCTGCTCGTGCGCGACCTCGGCCAGGTCGTAACGCCGGCGGGATCCGAAGCGCCGCTGCGCGGCGCCGACCTCGGGCGGGTCGACGTCGTCGAGGACGCGTATGTCCTGTGCGAGGACGGCCGCATCGCCGACGTGGGGCGGATGCCCGACCTCGGCCCGCTCGCAGGCGACGTGGAGGAGCTCGACGGGCGGGGCCTGTGCGCGCTCCCCGGGCTCGTCGACTGCCACACGCACGCGTGCTTCGCCGGCGACCGGGTCGAGGAGTTCGCGCTGCGCTCGTCCGGGGCGAGCTACGAGGAGCTCCACGCCGCGGGCGGCGGGATTCTCTCCACGGTGGCGGCAACCCGGGCAGCGGACGAGGACGAGCTCCGTTCGGCGGTCGAACGACACCGCGCGTGGATGGCCCGTGCCGGCACGACGACCTTCGAGGCCAAGTCCGGTTACGGCCTGGATCGTGACACCGAGCTCGCGTCGCTTCGCGCCATCGCGAATGCCGGCGGAATCCCGACCTGGCTCGGCGCGCACGCGGTGCCGCCGGAGTTCGACGACGCGGACGCATACCTCGACTTCGCTCTCGCAGAGGTGCTCCCCGCCGCGGCGCAGATCGCGGAAGCCGCGGATGTCTTCCTCGAACGGGGCGCATTCGACGTCACCCAGGCGCGGCGCTATCTCAGCGCTTGTGCCGACGCCGGCCTCGCAGTTCGGCTCCACGGAGACCAGTTCACGGAGCAAGGCGCAGTGCCGCTCGCGATCGAGCTGAGGGCGCGGTCGATCGACCATCTCGAAGCGACGGGGCCGCAGTCGCGCTCGCGACGGACTTCAACCCCGGGAGCGCCTTCTGCGAGAGCCTGCCGCTCGTCACGTCGCTCGCCTGCACGCAGATCGGCCTCTCCCCGGCCGAGGCGTTCGGGGCCGTGACGGTCAACGCGGCCCACGTGCTCGGCCGCTCCGACCGCAAGGGACGGGTCGCGCCCGGCTACGACGCGGATCTCACGCTCCTGGAGGCGCCCGACTGGCGGCACCTCGCGTACCACGTCGGCGGCGAGGTCGTGAGCGCCGTCGTACGGTCCGGTCGCCTCGAGTCGCGGCGCTAGGCTAACTGTCGTGCCAACACGCAAGCAGCGCCGCCGGCGGGCGAAAGAGCGTCGCCACGAGTACGAGTACGTCTACGTCGACGAGGAAGGCCGCGAGGTCGAGGTCGAGGAGCCGGAGAAGGGCGCGTCGAGGAGCAAGAACGGACAGAGGCCGGTCCGGACGCGAAGTGGACGCCGGATCGATCCTCCGTCGTGGAACAAGGTCGGCCGGCGTGCTCTCATCTTCGCACCGCTGATGCTGATCACGATCAGGCTCCTGGAGCGCGGAGAGCCGTGGCCGGCGAGCGTCTTTCGCACCGCCTTCCTCCTGCTCGTGTTCCTCCCGTTCAGCTACGTGATGGACTCGTTCCTCTACCGCTCGTACCAGCGGCGCACCCAGCGCAAGCCCTAGAGAACGGCATCGCCGCGGTAATGGCCCTCGCCGGGCCACGGCGCAAGCATGAGGAGGATCTTGGCGCCGGCGTCGCTCGCGACGACGCGCCGCTCGTCGGGGTCGAAGGCGACCATGGTCCCGGCCGTCGCGTCGAGCTTGTCGTCCCCGGCCTCGATTCGCGCGGTGCCGTCGACGACGACCAGGAACGCGTGCTCCTTGACCTGGTGGTCGCCGAGCTTCTGCCCCGGCAGGAGCCCGATCAGGACGGCGCGGCCCTCGTCGGAGGAGTGGAGGACGACGGGCGATCGACTTCCGTCCGGCGTCTCGATCTCCGGCAGTCGCCAGCTGCGCACGACGCGATCCTATCCGGCCTCCGGGCGGGCTTGGGGCCGCGGTTAGACTCGCCGCCGTGAGCCTCCTAGTCGAAAGGCACGAGCTGGGGCCGGTCGGCACGAACTGCTACGTCGTGCGCCACGACGAGTCGGCGGCCGAGGCGGTCGTCGTCGATCCGGGCGCGGACGTCGCCGAGCTCCCCGAGGCCTGCGCGGGAATTCTGATCACACACTCCCACTGGGACCACCTCGGCGGAGTCGCGACCTATGCCCTGCGCACCGAGGCGAGCGTCTACATGCCGCGCGTCGAGGCGCCCGTCCTGGCGCAGCCTGAGAACTGGTTTCCGGAAATCGAGCTCCGTCCGTACGAGGCGGATGTGCTCCTCGACGGCGGCGAGACGATCGAGCTCGCCGGCATCGCCTTCGAGACGCTCAACGTGCCGGGCCACTCGCCGGGCCACCTCGCCTACCACGCCGACGGGGCGCTCTTCTCCGGCGACGTGCTCTTCGCCGGCTCGGTGGGGCGCACGGACATTCCGTACGGAGACTGGGGCACGCTCGTCGACTCGATCCGTGGCCTGATCGAGCGCTTCCCGCCGGAGACTGTCGTCTATTCGGGGCATGGCCCAGAGACGACCCTCGGCGCCGAGCTCGAGCGCAACCCGTTCCTGGACGAGCTTCGCGTCTCGTGAAGTACGAAGCGCCGAGAGGGACGCAGGACGTCCTCCCCGCGCAGCAGCCGCTGTGGGAGCGCGTGCTCCGCGAGACCGAGGAGCTCTGCACCGCGTACGGCTACAGGCGGATCACGACGCCGCTCTTCGAGGACACCGAGCTCTTCACGCGCACGTCGGGGGAGGGCTCGGACGTCGTGCAGAAGGAGATGTACACGTTCACCGACCGCGGCGACAGGTCCCTGACGCTGCGCCCCGAGGGAACGGCGTCGGTCGCGCGAGCGTACGTGGAGCACGGCCTCTACCGCGAGGCGCAGCCGGTCAAGACGTACCTGATCGGGCCCATGTACCGGTATGCGGCGCCGCAGCGTGGGAAGTTCAGGGAGTTCTGGCAGCTCAACGTCGAGGCGATGGGCTCCGACGATCCCGCGCTCGACGCAGAGGTGATCCAGCTGTACGCCGAGCTCCTGCGCAGGCTCGGCATCGAAGGCTGGTGGCTCGAGCTGAACTCGATCGGAGACCGGAACTGCCGTCCCGCCTACCTCGAGCGGCTGAACGCCTGGCTCGACGAGCACGCGGACGAGCTCGACGAGGACACGCTTGCGAAGCGGAAGACGAGCCCGTTGCGCGTCTTCGACAACCTTCCGCAGAAGCCCGAGGCGGTCCAGCGCGCGCTCGCGGAGGCGCCGAAGATCGGCGAGTCGCTCTGCGCCGACTGCCGGGCCCACTTCGATGCGGTACGCAGCTATCTGGACGCGTGCGGTGTCGAGTACCGGCTCGTGCCGACCCTCGTTCGCGGGCTCGACTACTACACGCGCACGACCTTCGAGTTCATGGCGAAGGCGCTTGGCGCGGCGCTGTCGCTCGCGGGCGGCGGGCGCTACGACTATCTGATCGAGGAGATCGGCGGGCCGCGGACGCCTGCGGTCGGGATCGCGAGCGGAATCGAGCGGCTCGTCCTGTCGCTGGCCGAGCAAGGAGCCGAGCCCGCGCGGCCCGAGGTGGACGTCTTCTTCGTGGTCGAGGACAACGGAATGCGGCCGAGCGTGCTCGCGTCGATGGCCGAGCTTCGGCGAGCCGGGCGCGCGGCCGAGACCGATTACGCGGGCCGCTCGCTCAAGGGCCAGCTCACGCAGGCGGGTCGGGTCGGCGCGAAGGCGACCGTGATCGTCCGCTCCGCCGGTGCGACGCTGCGCCGGCCCGGAGAGCAGGATGTCGAGTTTCCGTCGCTTGCCGAGGCGGTTGAGGCGCTGTGAGCTGGCGCGATCTCGGTGCGGGCGAGCTCGGTCGCGACCACGTCGGCGAACGGCACACGCTGGCCGGCTGGGTGGGGCGCCGGCGCGACCATGGCGGGCTCGTCTTCGTCGACTTGCGCGACTCGACGGGGGTCGGCCAGCTCGTCATCAACCCGGAGCGCTCTCCCGGCGCGGCCAGAGCAGCGCACGCCATCCGCAACGAGTTCGTCCTCCGGGCAACCGGCGAAGTGGCCGCGCGCGCCCCGGAGAACGTGAACCCGAACATCACGACCGGCGAGGTCGAGCTCCAGGTCGACGAGCTCGAGGTCCTCTCGACGAGCCCGCCGCTCCCGTTCCAGCTCGACGAGGAGGGCGTCGACGAGACCCTCCGCATCCGCTACCGCTGGCTCGACCTGCGCCGCGAGCGCCTCCAGCGAAATCTCCGGCTTCGTGCGCAGATGGTCTCGATCATCCGCCGAGTGATGGAAGGGGCCGGCTTCCTCGACATCGAGACGCCGATCCTGTTCAAGCCGACGCCCGAGGGCGCGCGCGACTTCCTGGTCCCGTCGCGGCTCCAGGAGGGCAAGTTCTTCGCGCTTCCGCAGTCGCCGCAGATCCTCAAACAGCTGCTCGTGATCGCCGGCTTCGAGCGCTACTACCAGATCGCCCGCTGCTTCAGAGACGAGGACCTGCGCGCAGATCGCTTCAACGAGCTGACGCAGCTCGACGTCGAGATGGCCTTCCCGGACGTCGAGCTGATTATGGCCCTGATGGAGGAGATGGTGCAGGCGATCTGGCGCGAGACGATCGGGGTCGAGCTCGAGATCCCGTTCCTGCGGCTGACGTACGCCGAGTCGATGCTCCGCTACGGGACGGACAAGCCCGACCTGCGCTTCGGGCTCGAGATCGAGGACGCGACGGAGCTCACGCGCGGCTCGCAGTTCAAGGTCTTCGCCGATGCGCCGGCGGTTCGGTACCTGACCGTTCCGCAGGAGTACTCGAGGGCAGACCTCGAGCGTCTCGAGGAGTTCGCGGCGGAATGGGGCGCGAAGGGGCTCGCGTACATCGTCTACGGCGAGGACGGAGAACCGCGGTCGCCGATCGCGAAGTTCCTGTCCGAAGAGGAGCTCGCTGCGTTTCGCGCCGATCCGGGCTCGACCGTGCTCTTCGGCGCGGACGAGCCGGACCAGGTCGCCCGCGTGCTCGGTGCGCTGCGCTCGCGACTCGGCGCCGAGCTCGGGCTGGTCGACGAGGAAGGGTTCCGCTGGGTCTGGGTCACGGACTTCCCGATGTTCCACTGGTCGGAGGAGGAGAACGGCTGGACTGCCGTGCACCATCCGTTCACCCGGCCCACGCCCGGTTCCGAGCCGATGCTCGACAAGGACCCGGGCCGCGCGATCGCCGTCGCCTACGACCTCATCGGCAACGGGGAGGAGCTCGGGGGCGGGTCGCTCCGGATCCACGAGTCGGAGCTCCAGGCGAAGGTCTTCGACATCCTGCGCATCTCGCCGGAAGAGCAGAAGTCGCGCTTCGGCTTCCTGCTCGAGGCGCTGAGCATGGGCGCTCCGCCGCACGGCGGGATCGCGTTCGGGATCGACCGGATGCTGATGGTGCTCGCGGGCGAGCCGAATCTGCGGGACACCGTCGCCTTCCCGAAGAACCAGGCCGGGTTCGACCCGATGAGCGGCGCCCCGAGCGAGGTGCCGACGGCGCAGCTCGATGAGCTCGGGATCCAACTGAAGCCCGAGACGAAAACGACGGCCGGGGATTAATCTTCCGACGATGCCGACGGCACCTGGGCCGAGATTCGTGCTCGAAGCGGGCTTCCTCGTCCTGCTCGCCCTCGTCGTCGGCCTCGCCGACCTCGATCCGTTGCTGGTCGTCGTCGTGATGCTTGTCGGCTGGATCCTGGTCTCGTTGATCGAGTACTTCGCGTGGCGGCAGTTTCAGGCGGCGATCATGCGCGGGTTCGAGCCGGCCCTGGCGGGCGCGTCTGTGAACGAGATGGCGGTCGACGACGCTCCAGCGCTTCCGCCGCCACCTCCGCCCACTCCGCCTCCGCCGGCGCCGCCTCCTCCCGAGGAAGAAACCGCCCTCACGCCCCCCGCCCCCGAAGAGCCGGAGGAAGCGAAGCCGGCCGAGGAGGAGGCTCCCGCCAAGGAAGAGCCTGCTCCGGCCGAGGCAGAGGGGGAGATCGCGTTCGCCAAGCTCGAAGAACGGCGAGCCGCCCATCGCTTGGACCCGCTGCAACCTCGGCCGAGGCGCCGCTGGATCTTCTTCGGTCCGTATCAGCGGCGCCAAGAGGCGGCCGAGGACGACAGTGACGCGTGAGGCTCACTCCCTCGGGTGCACAGCGGGGAATCGCGGCGGTGGCGGTTCTCCTCCTCGCGGCTCTGGTAGGGCTCGCGATCGCGTCGCGGTTCCGGGACTCGTCCTCCGGGCCGAAGCTCCCGGCGCGGGTCGGTAACTGGTACCAGGCCCGCGCGGCGCCCTTGCGGGCCGACCTCGAGGGCACGACCACGGCCTGCGGCGTTCGGCTCGAGCAGGAGACGATGGGCATCGCGGATCCGGTGCTGCCGTGCGGCGCGAGGATCTACGTCGGCTACGGCGATCAGGACGTCCTGACGCTGGTGATCGGAACCGGGCCGGGCCCGGGCGGCACACGCTTCGGGCTGACGCCCGCGCTCGCGCAGAGCCTCGGGATCGAGCGGCCGGTGACCGTTCGCTGGAGCTACGCGCGCTAGCCGTATAGTGGGAGCCGTGCTCGACCCTGTGCGTGGCCTCGTCGCACAATGTTGAACCAACATCACTGCATAGGGAGCCCGAGTCCGGCTAGGCGTTCGGCCTAGGCGGCAGGGCACCCACCTGGCTCGTCCAGGTTCGCAATGCGGCGGGGCTTCATCGGCAGGGTGGGGCACTTACGCTGCTCGGCTAGCCTGACTTCGATGATCGAGGTAGCGGGAGACGCGACTCGCGGGGGCGACTGGGCGTGCGTGCGCCTCGTCCTCGACGGCGACCGGATCGTGGACGCCGACGCGGACGGGCTCGACGTTCCGTTGGCTGGTCTGTCGCTGCTCGAGGCGGCCGCTGTGCCGGGGGAGCGGCTCGTCGTGGACGCGCTCGCGAACGCGATCGGCCCCGTGTTCCGGGCCGACGCCGACCCTGCGCGCATCGCTGTCGCGATGAGCGGCGGGGTCGACAGCGCCGTGGCGCTGCTCCGGGCGGGGCCCGTGGCGATCGGTGTCACGCTCCGGCTCTGGATCGACCCCGAGGCGCCGGCATCGGAGCGAGCGTGCTGCTCGCCCGAGGCCGTGATTGCCGCGCGCGAGACGTGTCACAGGCTCGGCGTGCCGCACGTGACGCTCGATGCCCGCGAGGCGTTCCGCGCCGCGATCGTGGAGCCGTTCGTGGACGCCTACGCCCGTGGGGAAACGCCGAATCCGTGCACGCGCTGCAACGGCAGCTTCCGGTTCGCGCACCTGCTCGCATTCGCGCGCCGCGCCGGGGCCGCCCGGCTGGCAACGGGGCACTACGCGCGGATCGTCGAGCACCGAGGCCGCTCGCTCCTCGCGCGCGCGGCCGACCCGCACAAGGATCAGTCGTACATGCTCGCGCGGCTCGATCCGCGCCACCTCGAGCGGATCTGGTTCCCACTCGGTGATCAGACGAAGGAGGAGACCCGTGCGGAAGCGCTGCGGGCCCGACTGGCGGTCGCTCGCCGTGCCGAGAGCCAGGAGGCCTGCTTCCTCGGCGGAGGTGACTATCGCGACTTCCTCGAGCGGAACGGGCTCCCCGGCCGAAAGGGCCGCGTCGTCGACGCGAACGGAGAGACGGTCGGCACCCACCTCGGCTTCTGGCGCTTCACTCCGGGGCAGCGACGCGGCCTCGGTGTCTCGACGGGCGAGCCGGCCTATGCGGTCGGCAGCGACCCCGCGACCAACACCGTCGTCGTCGGTCCTCGAGCCTCACTCGCGCGACGTGAGGTGACCGCGGCCGGGCGACTCTTCGTCTCGGTCACGCGCGGCGATGCAAAGCTCCGCTACCGGTCGCCGGTCGTCGCCGCCGACGTCGAAGCGACTGCCGACGGGTTCCGCCTCAGGCTCGACGAAGCCGCGTTCGGAGTCGCCGCCGGCCAAACGGCCGTTCTCTACGAAGGTGACGTTGTCGTCGGTGCTGGGCATATCACCGGAAGCACCCCGTGACGCCGCCTGACGAGATCACGCTGACCATCCCGCGCGACCGTGCTCTGTACGGCGTCGCGTATCTCGTGCTGGGCGGGCTCGGCATCCGGCTCAACATCACGATCGAGCATCTCGAGGACCTTCAGCTCGCGCTCGAGACTGCGCTCGAACGGGTACGGGCCGACACTGTGCAGGTCAGGCTCCGCGTGGAGGACGGCCAGATCGAAGCGCTCGTCGGGCCGATGGGCGAGGGCGTGCGGCTCGAGCTCGCCGCGGACGGAGGAGAGGACGTCGGCCTGCGACGCATTCTCGACACGCTCGTCGATCATGCGGAGCTCGAGACGGACGAGGGCGGCGACTGGCTGAAGCTGACCAAGGCTGCCGCGAGGACACAGGTGTGACCGACGTCGACGACCGAGCCCTGCTGCGGCGCTACCACGCGGACGGCGATCTCGCAGCCCGCGACCAGCTGATCGAGCAGTACATGTCGCTCGTCCGCTCGCTCGCCCGGCGCTACGCGTACCGGGGCGAGCAGCTCGACGACCTCGTCCAGATCGGGGCGATCGGGCTGATCAAGGCGATCGACCGCTTCGACGTCGACCGCGGCGTCGAGCTGACCACGTACGCGACGCCGAACATCATCGGCGAGATCAAGCGCCACTTCCGCGACAAGGGCTGGTCGGTGCGCGTCCCGCGCGGGCTCCAGGAGCTCAACGTCCAGCTTTCGAAGCTGATCGAGGAACAGACGGTCGAGCTCGGGCGCTCGCCGACGATCCCGGAGCTGGCCAAGGCCGCGGGGGTCGAGGAGGAGCTCGTCGTCGAGGCGCTCGAGAGTGGGCGGGCGTATAGCTCGGTGTCGCTTTCGACCGGGGGCGGCCAGGACGAGGAGGGCGAGCTCGACCCGCTGGAGTCGCTCGGGGAGGAAGAGCCGCAGTACGAGGTGTCCGAGGATCGCGCGATGCTCGCGCCCGGGTTCCGGGCGCTGGACGAGCGCGAGCGGCTGATCCTCCACCTGCGCTTCTTCAAGGGATTGACGCAGTCGCAGATCGCGCAGCAGGTCGGGATCTCGCAGATGCACGTATCGCGGCTGATCCGGCGGGCGCTCGAGCGGATCCGCGAGGAGATCGAGACCGAGGAGGACGAGCCCGCGTCCAAGCGCCGCGCCGCCAGCTGAACAGGCCCTTCTCATAAGGCACTGTCCACCTCCTCCCCGGTGCGATCGTAATCGCGAAATTCACACATGTGTGAAACGCGAATGCGCCGAAAGTGCGACTCGTACAATCACACGCATGCGCACGAGCGCCGAGCTCCGAGAGGGTTTCCTCTCGTACTTCGAGTCAAAGGGTCACAAGCGCCACCCCTCCGGCTCGCTCGTCCCGCCCGACTGGGACCGCTCGACCCTGCTCAACAGCGCGGGCATGCAACCGCTGATGCCCTACTTCCTCGGCCGCGAACAGCCGCCGGCGCCGCTCCTCACGACGGTGCAGAAGGTCTTCCGCACGCCCGACATCGACGAGGTCGGGCTCGACACGTTCCACCTGACCTTCTTCGAGATGCTCGGCAACTTCTCGTTCGGCGAGTACTTCAAGGAAGGCGCGATCGACTTCGCCTGGGAGTTCGTCTTCGACCGGATGCAGGTCGACCCGGACAAGTTCTGGGTCACGGTCTTCGCCGGCGACCCCGAGCTCGGGCTGGGCGAGGACGAGGAGGCGATTCGGTTTTGGGAGGCGAAGGGCATGCCGCCGGAGCGGATCGTCCGGCTCGACCGCTCGCACAACTTCTGGTCGGTCGGCGGCCCCGGGCCCTGCGGGCCCGACACCGAGCTCTTCTACGACCGCGGCGAGGAGATCGGCTGCGGCCGGACCGAGTGCGCCCCCGGCTGCGAATGCGAGCGCTTCCTCGAGTTCTGGAACCTCGTCTTCATGGAGTACGAGCTGCACGAAGACGGGACTGTGACGCCGCTCCCGAAGCAAAACGTCGACACGGGGATGGGCCTCGAGCGCGCAGCCACGATCCTCCAGGACGTCATCGCGACGTACGACACCGACGGCTACCAGGAGATCATGAGCTGGATCGCCGGGGAGAGCGGCGTCGCTTACGGGGACTCCGAGGCCGCCACGAAGGCGCACCGCATCCTCGCCGACCACGGTCGCGGGATGACGTTCCTCGTCGGCGACGGCGTCACGCCCTCGAACGAAGGGCGTGGCTACGTCCTGCGCCGCATCATCCGCCGCGCCGTCCAGCAGGCGCGCACGATCGGGCTCACCGACCTCTGGCGGATCTCGGACATCGTCGTCGAGCAGATCGGCCTGTGGTATCCAGAGCTCGGCGAGAATCGCGAGCTCATCCGCGAGACGCTGAAGGCAGAGGAGGAACGCTTCTCGCAGACACTCGAGCGGGGCCTCAAGCTCTTCGAGGACGTCGCGGCCCGCGGCTCGATCAGCGGCGAGGACGCCTTCACGCTCGCCGCCACGTACGGCTTCCCGTTCGAGCTGACCCGTGAGCTCGCCGCAGAGCGCGGCCTCCAGGTCGACGAGGACGAGTTCTCGCGCCTCATGGCCGAGCACCGCGAGGTCTCGCGCTCGACCGACGTCCGCGTCGTTGCGGACCTCGGCGGCCCGCCGACTGACTTCGTCGGCTACGAGAAGCTCGACGTGCTCACGGCGGTCTCGGCCCACCAGCAGCTCGATGGGCGCACGTTCCAGGCGAAGCTCTTCGAGTCGCCCTTCTACCCCGAGGGAGGGGGCCAGGTCACGGACCAGGGCTACATCGAGCACGAGGGGACCAGCGCGAGGGCGATCCTGCGTGCGGCCGACCGGCTCGGCGACGACCAGATTCTCACCTTCGAGGGCGAGGGCTTCGCCGAGGGCGACCGCGTGCGCGCCGTCGTCGACTGGAAGGCCCGCTTCCCGACGATGGCGAACCACACGGCCACGCATCTCCTGCACAAGGCTTTGCAGGACGTGCTCGGCGACCACGTCCGCCAGGCGGGCTCGGCGGTACGGCCGGACAAGCTGCGCTTCGACTTCACCCACGGGCACGCCCTCTCGCAGGAGGAGCGGAAGGAGGTCGAGCGTCGCGTCAACGAGAAGGTCTTCGAGAACCTGCCCGTGCACGCGTTCGTGACGCCGATCGACGAGGCCAAGAAGCTCGGCGCGATGATGCTCTTCGGCGAGAAGTACGGCGCCGAGGTTCGCCTCGTCGAGATCCCCGGCTTTTCGCGTGAGCTCTGCGGCGGCACGCACGTCCGGTGGACGGCCGAGATCGGGCCGTTCGTGATCACGTCGGAGAGCTCCGTCGGCTCGGGCGCGCGCAGAATCGAGGCGCTGACCGCCGGCGAGGCGTACGCGTTCCTGCACGGGAAGGAGCTCGAGGCGGAAGAGCTGCGGCGCGAGACCGAGCGGCTCCGCAAGCAGGGCGCGAAGCAGGAGAAGGCTGCCGCCGCGGCGGACGTGAAGGTGCTGGACGAGTCGAACGGGATCGTCACGGCCGAAGTGAAGTCGGTGAAGGGCTCCGAGCTTCGCGACCTCTCCGACCAGCTCCGGCAGTCCAGGCGGGCCGACGCAGTGCTCCTCGGCTCGGTCGACGACGGCCGCGCCTACCTCGTCGTCAACATCGACGCCTCGAAGGTCGAGCAGGGCGCAGATGCCGTCGCGATCGTCAAGGAGGCGGCGAAGAAGATCGGCGGAGGCGGCGGCGGGCGACCGAACCTCGCGGAAGCGGGCGGCAAGAACCCGGACGGGCTCGCGGAGGCGTACGAGATCGGTAGGAGCGAGCTGACGTCCACGCTCGGGTCGTGAAGGTGCTGGCCCTCGACTACGGCTCCGCGCGCACGGGGGTGGCCGTCTCCGATGCGACGGGCACCGTGGCACGCCCCGTCGGCGTCGTCGAGCGAGCCGGGACGGACAACGGGTTGGCGCAGCTCGCGGAGCTCGTCCGTCAACAAGAGGCGGACCTCGTCGTCGTGGGTAAGCCGCTGACCATGCGCGGCGAGGCGGGTCAGCAGGCTCTCGAGACCGACGAGTTCGTCTCACGCCTCCGCAAGACTCTCGACGTGCCCGTGGAGAGCTTCGACGAACGATTCACCACTGACCTCGCCGAACAGAGTGGTGGCTCGCACCCGACGGACGCCCGGGCCGCCGCTTACCTGTTGTCGAGCTACCTGACGTGGTCGAGCAGCAGGCGCCCGTAAGGCCGGCCCCCGAGCCGCCCGAGCGCCCGCCGCGGCCGTCACGCGCCCGGATCCTGGCGCGCCGCGCCGTTGCGTTGATCCTCCTGGCCGGGGTGCTCGCGTTCGTGGGCCTGATCGGCTTCGCCATCGCAGGCGTGCTCCACGTCGGCGACAAGCCGAAACCGAAGCCCACGCCGATCGTCGCGCCGCCGAGCCTGCGGATCATCTTCCCGGAGGGCTTCACGCGTGCCGAGATGGCAGAGCGGATCAGGGCCGTGAACCAGATCGCGCGCAGCAAGCGCAAGATCAATCCGAAGCTCTCCGCGAAGACCTACCTCGCGGCAACGGCGAGCTCGAAGCTCCCGGGCACGTTCGCCGGGGACGGCAGGCGGCGGCAGCTCGAGGGCTTCCTGTTCCCGTCCACCTACGAGTTCGAGCCGCGCACCACCTCGCGCCAGCTCGTGAAACGGCAGCTCGACGCGTTCCACGAGAACTGGGACCAGGTCGACCTGGCGTATGCGACGTCGAAGAACCTGACCCCGTATGACGTGCTGATCATCGCGTCGATCGTCGAGAAGGAAGTGATCGCCCCCGAGGAGCGCCCACTCGTCGCGGCCGTCATCTACAACCGGCTCCACGCAGGAATGAACCTAGGGATCGACGCGACGACCCGCTACGGGCTCCACGTCCCCGGCACCGAGCCGCTGCTCGAGTCCCAGCTGAACAGCACGAACCCGTACAACACGCGCAATCCGAACATCAAGGGGCTGCCGCCGACGCCGATCGCGAACCCGGGGCTCGCCTCGATGCAGGCGGCGGCGCACCCGGCGAAGGTCGACTACCTGTACTTCGTCCGCAAGCCCGACCACGTGCATCACTTCTTCACGGCGAGTGCCGCGGAGTTCCAGGCGTACGCGAACGCGCACGGCTTCGGGTGATCACGGGGCGTACGCGAGTGGTGGC
>VAXT01000153.1 GCA_005883245.1 Actinomycetota bacterium
CATTCGTGAGTGAGCGACGACGGGCCAAGCCCGCCGTCGCGGCGATGGCTGGTCGAGACAACCCAAAGGGGGCGACGCTCGCCTCTCCCTCGCAACTTGCCATTCCGCGTGTCCGTAGGAGAAGGACGCATCTAGCATTCCAGTCCCGTGAGCTTTAACGACGTCGTCGACATCACGATCCTCGGCGCGGGGCCGGTTGGGCTGTCCGCGGCCTATTACGCCGGGCATCGCGACGCGACCGTGCGTATCGTCGAGAGCCTCGAGCAACTCGGCGGGCAGGTCGCGGCAACCTACCCGGAGAAGCACGTCTACGACGTCGCGGGCCATCCCAAGATCCTCGGCCAGAATCTTGTCGACCTCTGCGTCGAGCAGGGCCTGCAGTACGGGGCGGAGGCGATCCTCGGCGAGGAGGCGAAGACGCTCGAGCGGCTGAGCCAGAACGGTGAGGAGATCTACGCGCTGACGACCGACAAGGGCGGGCCGTACCTGTCCCGGTCGATGATCGTGACCGCGGGCCACGGAGCGTTCGAGCCGCGCAAGCTCGGTGTTGAGGGCATCGACGAGTGGCTCGGGCGTGGCCTGCACTACGTCGTTCGTGAGAAGGCTCAGTTCTCCGGGAAGAGGTGCGTGATCGTCGGAGGCGGGGACTCGGCGCTCGATTGGACGCTCGGGCTCCAGGACACGGCCGATCTGCCAATTACGCTCGTGCATCGGCGCGACCGGTTCCGGGCGCTTGAGACGTCGGTCAACGAGGCGAAGCGGCTCGAGGACGAGGGTGCGGTACGGATCCTGACCCCGCACGAGGTTCGCGAGGTGCACGGCGACGGCGACATCGAGGCCGTGACGATCGAGAACACGAAGACGGGCGAGCTGGAGCGCTACGACTGCGAAGCGCTGATCACTCTGCTCGGGTTCGTCTCACACCTGGGCTCGATCGCCGAGTGGGGCATCGAGCTCGAGGGCAAGCGCCAGCTGAAGGTCAACCCGATGACGATGGAGACGAACGTGCCGCTCGTGTTCGCAGCAGGCGACGTCGCCGGCTATCCGGGGAAGATCACGCTGATCACGATCGGCATGGGCGAGGCCGCGATCGCCGCGAACAACGCGGTCGCCCAGATCCGCGGCGAGAAAGTCCAGCCGAAGTACTCGACCGACTGACCGGCTGAACCCTCGATCGGGGGTCACCCGTGCGGCAGTGCGTGCCGATCGCTGCAAGCGATGGCCTCGAGCTCCGTCGAATGCCTGGCTTGTGGTGCGCGCCGCGCGCTCGTCGTCGGCACCCACTCCCACCTCGCCACCGGTGAGTGTCCCCGGTGCGGTTACGTCGGGTGGGCACAGCCGGGGGACCTGAACGAGCAGTCGCGCCGCGCACTTCGAGACCGGCCCCTCGAGCTGCGCAGCTTGCACCACCGGCGCCTGCGCACCGTTTAGTACTTAGGCGCACCCAACCTCCTCCCCACTGCGACTCTAGTGAGGAGAAACGCACCTGTCTGTGGCGAATATGTGCCGAGATAGACTCGGCTCGTGGACGCGCTCTGGGGTGGTGAGACGACGAAAGCCACCGAGAACTTCCAGGTCTCCGGCGAGCCGATCCCGCGGCACGTGGCACGCTGGCTTGGGCGCATCAAGGCCGCCGCGGCACGGGTGAACGCCGACCTCGGGCTACTCGACCAGGACAAGGCTGAGCGGATCGCCGCAGCGGGCGACCGGATCGCGGCAGGGGAACTGGACGACCAGTTCCCCATCGACGTCTTCCAGACCGGCTCGGGCACCTCGTCGAACATGAACGCGAACGAGGTGATCGCCACGCTCGCAGGCGAGGGCGTTCACGCGAACGACGACGTGAACATGGGCCAGTCGTCGAACGACGTCTTCCCCTCGGCCGTCCATCTCGCCACGCTCGAGCAGCTGACACACGACCTCGTCCCCGCCCTCGAGCGCCTGGCGCACTCGCTCGAGGCCAAGGCGTCCGAGTTCGACGACGTCGTCAAGTCGGGGCGCACGCATCTGATGGACGCGGTGCCCGTCACGCTGGGCCAGGAGTTCGGTGGCTATGCGGCGCAGGTTCGACAGGGCATCGCGCGCATCGAGTCGACGCTCGAGCGAGTCGGCCAGATCCCGCTCGGCGGTACCGCGGTTGGCACAGGCCTGAACACGCACCCTGAGTTCGCGGAGCGCGTCCGAGCGCGGCTCACCGAGGAGACCGGCCTGACGATCCTCGCCGCGGCCGATCCCTTCGAGGCGCAGGCCGCCCGCGACGGTCTCGTCGAGGCCTCGGCGCAGATGAAGGTCGTCGCCGTCTCGCTGACCAAGATCGCGAACGACATCCGCCTCATGGGCTCGGGCCCCCGAGCCGGCCTCGCTGAGATCGCCCTGCCCGAGCTCCAGAAGGGCAGCTCGATCATGCCGGGCAAGGTCAACCCGGTCATTCCGGAGGTCGTCACCCAGGTCGCCGCGCAGGTGATCGGGAACGACGCCGCGATCACCGTCGGCGGCATGCAGGGCCACTTCGAGCTGAACGTCTTCGTGCCGGTGATCGCGCGCAACCTCCTCGACTCGATCCGGCTGCTTTCGGCCGCCGCGCGCCTCTTCGCCGAGAAGTGCGTCGACGGGATCGAAGCGAATCGCGAGACCTGTGAGCGCTACGCCGAGCTCACCCTCTCGGCCGCGACGGCGCTCAACCCGTACATCGGCTACGACAAGGCGACCGAGATCGTCAAGGAAGCTGCGGCGTCGGGCCGCTCCCTGCGAGACGTCGCCCGCGATGCCGGCGTCGACGAGGAGACGCTGGACAAGGCGCTCGACTACCGGGCGATGGCGGAACCGCACGCCAAGCGCGCGCCGCTTGACATCGGTGGCTAAGTTCGGGCGGCCCTTCGCTTCGCGGGTCTTGTCAGGTTTTTCGGATTCCCCTAGATTGCCGGTGACTTGAACCGCCGCGGGGGCGGCGATGAGGGAGGGGACTTGAGAGCAAAGCTTTTCTACCGTCTGCTGCTGATGAGCGGCCTCGGCCTCGCGCTGATCGGGGGCGCCGTCTTCATGCCGCACTCCGCATCGAGCCGCTCGCCGGTCTCCAACCCGGTGCTCCGCCAGGCGCTCGATGGCGAGCTCGGGCGAGTCCCGCGCAACACAGGCGCGCCGGCGATTTCGTCGGGAGTCATGTACTCACTGCTCGACCAGACCGGGACACTCCGGCGCCGGGGCGACCGGACCGGCTTCCACCCGCGCGGAGTGGAGATCACGGGCACCGAAGGTTGCCGCAACGAGTTCACCGGTGGTG
>VAXT01000154.1 GCA_005883245.1 Actinomycetota bacterium
CCCTCGCGCCCCAGTCCCGGAAGCGGCAGCAAGCCGAGAAACGCGAGCGCGCACGCACCCAGACCCACCACCAGCGCAGCCCCGCTGATCCAGGCCACACGCCCGCCGCCCGACCCCCCGCCAAGGAGCAGCGCGGCCGCGATCAGCGCGCCGGCCGCACACAGAAAGCTGAAACGGCGCGACGCGGCCACCACTCGCGGAGGATATGGCCTGCGCCGGAACCGGTGGAAAACACCGCCTCCACCAAGGAATCGACTTACAAAGGCTTAACAAGCGGCTAACCGGGGCATCAAGCCCGTCCATGAGACTCTGTTGCCAATGTCCGCGACCCCCAGCAGGTAGGCTCGGAACCATCCGATCGGCTCGCCTCATCGCCGCCAGCGTGGCCGCCGTCGTACTCGGTGTGTTCTCGCTAACCGTCACCGCGCCGCCCGCGTCGGCGAAGCCCGCATGCTGGAAGCAGATCATCGACGACTGGGTCGACGACGGCGTCATCCAGGGCGTCTATCCGCTGCACTGCTACGGCGAGGCGACCAGGCACGTCCCCAACGACCTGCAGCAGTACACCGGGATCGTCGACGACATCAACGCGGCCAGACAGCGGGCCTCGAGGAGCAGAGTCCTGTTCGGGACCAACCAGCCGCCGGCTCAGGCCGAGGCCAACCCGAACGACCCGGACAGCAGCGTCTACAACTCTGCGATCGACAAGCTCGGCCCGACCAACTCCGACTCGATGCCGCTACCGCTTCTGATCCTGGCCGGTCTCGCGCTGATCATGGTCGCCGCCGGCGCCGTCGGGCTCGCGTCGCGCCACCTCAAGGCGCGAAAAGTCGCTGGATAACAGCACTTTCCCGTACCGTCCGACGCATCTCCTAACCTCGCAGGTCCGCTCGACGACGGCCGTTCCGCCGCCTGGGCGCTCATCACTAGGCTTAGACCAGGAGGTATAGGAATGGCGTCCGCGAAGCCCGCAGAAACCGCACTCGAAGAGGTCACGAACGAAGTCGTCGACGCAGCGCAGAACGTCGCAGTCAAGCGCTACTTCACGATCCCCGGCCGCGACCCGTTCGAGGAGGTCGACTGGGAGCTGCGCGACGCGCTGATCCCCGGCAAGGAGAAGCCGGTCTTCGAGCAGAAGGGCGTCGAGTTCCCGAAGTTCTGGTCGCAGACGGCCACGAACATCGTCGCGCAGAAGTACTTCCGCGGGCGCATGGGCTCGCCCGACCGCGAGTCGAGCGTGAAGCAGATGATCGGGCGCATCGTTGCAACGGTCGGCACGTGGGGCCGCGAGGGCGGCTACTTCGCCGACGAGGAGGAGGCCGAGACCTTCGAGGCCGAGCTGAAGGCGATCCTCGTCAACCAGTACGCCGCGTTCAACAGCCCTGTCTGGTTCAACGTCGGCTTCGAGGAGACGCCGCAGTGCTCCGCGTGCTTCATCCTCTCGATCGAGGACTCGATGGAGTCGATCCTCGACTGGATCCGCCGTGAGGGCGTCATCTTCCGCGGCGGCTCGGGCTCGGGCGTCAACCTCTCCAGGCTTCGCTCCTCGAAGGAGCAGCTCTCGAAGGGCGGCTACGCGTCAGGCCCGGTGAGCTTCATGCGCGGCGCCGACGCGTCCGCCGGCACGATCAAGTCGGGCGGCAAGACGCGGCGCGCGGCGAAGATGGTCGTCCTCGACGTCGACCACCCGGACATCGACGAGTTCATCTGGTGCAAGGCGCACGAGGAGGAGAAGGCGCGCGTCCTCGAGGCGGCCGGCTACGACATGTCCCTCGACTCCGGCGACTGGGCCTCGATCCAGTACCAGAACGCGAACAACTCGGTGCGCGTCACCGACGCGTTCATGGAGGCGGCCGAGGCGGGCTCCGACTGGAACCTGACCGCGCGCACCGACGGCACCGTCGTCGCGACCGTGCCCGCAAAGAAGCTCCTGCGGGACATGGCCGAAGCGGCCTGGAAGTGCGCAGACCCGGGCGTCCAGTACGACACGACGATCAACCAGTGGCACACGCTGCCGAACACGGGCCGCATCAACGCTTCTAACCCGTGCAGTGAGTACATGTCGATTGATGACAGTGCCTGCAACCTCGCCTCGATCAACCTGCTCAAGTACCGCCGCGAGGACGGCGACCTCGACGTCGAGGCGTTCGAGCACACTGTCGACGTCGTGTTCCTCGCGCAGGAGATCCTCGTCGGCTACTCCTCGTACCCGACGGCCGAGATCGAGCGCAACGCGAAGGCGTTCCGGCAGCTCGGCCTCGGCTACGCGAACCTCGGCGCGCTGCTGATGGCGCGGGGGCTCCCGTACGACTCGGACGAGGGTCGCGCGTACGCGGCCGCGATCACGGCGCTCATGACCGGGCGCGCGTATCGCAAGTCGTCCGAGATCGCCGCGCGCATGGGCCCGTTCGCGGGCTACCGGCCGAACGCGGCCGCGATGATCGGCGTCATGGCACAGCACCGCGCCGCGGTCGGGAACATCGAGAACTCGGACGCGGTTCCGGCCGATCTTTTGTCGGCGGCCCGGCGCGCGTGGGACGAGGCGCTCAACCTGGGTGAGGTGCACGGCTACCGGAACGCGCAGTCGACCGTGCTCGCGCCGACCGGGACGATCAGCTTCATGATGGATTGCGACACGACCGGGGTCGAGCCCGACTTCTCGCTCGTCAAGTCGAAGAAGCTCGTCGGCGGCGGCGAGATCACGATCGTCAACCAGACGGTGAAGGCCGCGCTCGAGCGGCTCGGCTACGCGCCGAACGAGGTCTCCGACATCGTCGCCTTCGTCGACGAGAAGAACTCCGTGATCGGAGCTCCGCACGTGAAGAAGGAGCACTACCCGATCTTCGACTGCGCCGTGGGCGAGCGCGCGATCCACTACATGGGCCACGTGAAGATGATGGGCGCCGTCCAGCCGTTCATCTCGGGCGCGATCTCGAAGACGGTGAACATGCCCGAGGACGCGACCGTCGACGACGTGGCCGGTCTCTACACCGACGCGTGGAAGCTCGGCGTGAAGGCGATCGCGATCTACCGCGACAACTGCAAGGTCGCGCAGCCGCTGTCGTCGAAGAGCCAGGCCGCGATCGAGAACGTGACCGGTGTCGCCGCGCCGCCTGTGCCGCTGACGCAGCGCCGCCGGCTGCCGGAGGACCGCGTCGAGGTCGGCCGCAAGTTCCGGGTCGGCGACTACGAGGGCTACATCCACGTCGG
>VAXT01000155.1 GCA_005883245.1 Actinomycetota bacterium
TGTGCTCGACGGATAGATGCCTGCGGCTACGGCGCCGATCTGGGCGAGCGCGAGGTCGAAGAGCACCCACTCCAGGCGCGTGCGAACGAGGACTCCGAACACGTCGCCTTTCTTCACGCCGAGCCCGAGCAGGCCGTGCGCGAGCTCGTCGACGGCCGTGGCCGCCTCGGCGTGCGACACCTCGCGCCAGGAGCCGTTCTCCTCGACGAGATAGGCGGGGCTCGTCCGCTTTTCGGCGAGTGCGTCCTGCCACAACGACCAGATCGTCTTCACAGCGCAATTATGGGAGGAGAAAGGGGGTCCAAGTACAATTCAGTGTCTCCATGCGGACGATCTGGAACGGCTCCATCAGCTTTGGCCTGGTCAACATCCCGGTCGGGCTTGCGCTCGCGACGAAGCCTGCGGCGCGCCAGTCCGACGTCTCGTTCCGCACGCTGCACCGCGAATGCCTGACGCCGATCAAGCAGAAGCGGTGGTGCCCGACCCACGAGCGAGAAGTCGAGCGGGACGAGCTCGTCAAGGGCTGGGAGGTCTCGAAGGGCGAGTTCGTGGTGGTCGAGGAAGCCGACCTCGAAGCGATCATGGAGATCGACGACTCGAAGGCGATCACGATCACGCGGTTCGTGGACGCGTCCGAGGTCGATCCGGTCTATTTCGACCGCACGTACTACCTCGCTCCTCCGCGCGAGACGGCCGCGCAGCGTCCGTACGTCCTGCTGCTGCGCGCGATGCAGGAGACGGGCAAGGCAGCCCTCGGCAGTTTCGTTCGCCAGGGCTCGGAGCACCTGTGCCTGATCCGCCCGAAGGGTGACACGCTGGCGCTGGAGACGATGTTCCTCGCCGAGGACGTCAACTCTCAGGCCGAGATCGAGGAGGCGGTGAGTGCGAGCACGGTCAAGGAGCCGGAGCTCGATCTCGCCCGCCAGGTGATCGACAGCCTCGTCGGCGAGTTCGACCCGTCGGAGCTGACGAGCGAGTACCGGCAGAACCTGCGCCAGATGCTCGAGGCCAAGCTCGACGGCCAGGAGCTGAAGAAGCCCGAGCCGGTGGAGGAGGAGACCCCGGTGGTCGACCTCATGGAGGCGCTCAAGCGGAGCGTCGAGGAGGTCCGCGAGACGAGTCCGGCGCCGAAGAAGAGCGCGCGCAAGCCCGCCGCGCGCAAGAAGGTCGCGAAGAGCGCCTAGGCCTGGCTAGGAGGCGAGTGCCTCCGGGGACGTGGTCGCCAACGCCGCGAGCTGCGCCTGGAAGAGCGTCTTGTCGATCTTGCCCTGGTAGATCGGCACGCCTTCCTGCATGCAGACGCGGATCACCTCCTGGCGATCGATTCCCATCTCCTTCGACAGCTCCTCGGGCGTCAGGTGGTTCGCCATGCCACTCCTCCTTTGACGTCGGTGTCGAACCCAGCGTGCCAGCCGGTCATTTCAGACGTGAGCGCGGTCAAGCCCGCGCTCCCTGATGACGGCATCGCAAGCGCTGCCTCGAGCATTAAAAAACCCGACCGCTCTCAGTGGCGCGTCGGGCTCTGGTGTCCGGTTGGTATGTCACGCGGGGCTCAGACACCCCGCACATTGGAGACAACCATGTCTCGAACTGTACTCGCGCGCTCCGACGCTGGCAACGCCGAACTAGACCGGATTGGGCAGGTCGATGAACTCCCACTCGAGGTCGAACTGCTGCGCAATGCGTTTCGCGAGGGCCTGGATCCCGATGCGCTCCGTCGCGTAGTGCCCGGCGGCGACGAAGTGGATCCCTAGCTCCCGCGCGGTCGGCCAGGTAGCGGGCCGCCCCGCCTGTGATCACCGCGGCTCGTTCGATCCGCTCCGGCCCGTGCGCGAACACGACGGGGTCGCTCCCGAGCTGCTCATGAACTCGGGCCGCGAACTCGTCCACCGAAACGGGCTCAGCGAGCGGGCCGCCGAAGCCGATCTCGGCGAAGGGCTCCGCGGAGTCGATCCCGAGCGCTCGAGCGAGCAGCGCGTTGTTCCCGACCTCGGGATGCGCGTCGAGTGCCAGGTGATACGCGGCCAGCGTGATCTCTGCTTCCAGGAGCACCTGCAGCCGGCGGCGCATGGCGTCGTCGATCACACGCGAGTCGCGGTCCCAGAGCAGTCCGTGGTGGACCAGGAGCAGCTGGGCGCCCGCGGTGGCGGTGCGCTCGAAGAGCTCGAGCGACGACGAGACGCCGCACGCGATTCGGTCGACCTCGCGCGCGCCCGCGACTTGCAGCCCCATCGGCCCGTAGTCGGGGTAGGCGTCGAGGTCGAGCAGCTCGCTCGCGAACGCGAGGATCTCGTCCCGGTCGGCCACCGGCCGGGATTCTAGGCGGGCGTGGGTGCCTCGAACGGGATGTCCGCGGCCTCCTCCTTTCCTCGTGAGGACAAGAACTCGACCCGGTTCGCGACGACCTCGATCGAGTTGCGCTTGTTCCCGTCCGAGTCCTCCCAAGAGCTGCTGCGCAGGCGACCGTCGATACCGACCTTTCGACCCTTCGCCAGGTACTGGGCGCAGATCTCCGCCTGCTTGTTCCAGGTCGAGATGCGGACGAAGTCGGCCTCGTCCTTTCCCGGCCGGTTCACTGCGAGCAGGAAGCTCGCAACCTGAAGATCCTCACCGACGTCTCGGAGCTCGACGTCGGTAGCGAGATTGCCGATCAGCGTGACGACGTTCACGCGCCTACCTCCTCTGTTGACTGAGGAGACAACGCTACCTGGCAAAATGTGGCGGCACTGTGTCTGGACCGCGCCATTTCGGTTTCCTGAACGCGAGGCGGCGGCGCAACCGGGCTCTGCCCGGTGTAGCCGTCGCCGGTCAGGGAAGCGAAATCGGGGTGCCCAGATTTGAACTGGGGACCTCTCCGACCCGAACGGAGCGCGCTACCAGGCTGCGCCACACCCCGAGAACCATCACAGGTTAGCGGCGCCTGACCTCGCTTGGTAGTCCCGCGGGCGGAGCCGGGCTTTGCCCGGCGGGAGCCCACACCTGTCGGACGCTGTGAGCTGAAAGGAGGGGGCCAACGGGGGAACCATGGGTTCACCCGTTCTTCTCTCCGACCCGAACGGAGCGCGCTACCAGGCTGCGCCACACCCCGAGAACCATCACAGGTTAGCTCAGAACCGGCGGGTATCCTCAGCGGCGTGGCCGACCGGATCCGCATCGCCTGCGTGCAGCTGACGAGTGGTCGCGACAAGGGCGCAAACCTCGAGAAGAACGAGCGATTGGTCGCGCAGGCGGCGTCCACGGGCGCGGACATCGTCGTGCTACCGGAGAAGTGGAACGTGATCGGCCCGCCCGACGTGCTTCACGACACCGCCGAGACGATCGCGGACGGCGAGTCGGTTCACGCGATGCGCAACTGGGCGCGCGCACACAGCGTCACGCTGATCGGCGGCTCGATCACAGAGCGGCGCGAAGGACGCGAGAAGCTCTCCAACACGTGCCTCGTCTTCGATCCCGAGGGCGAGCTCGTCTCCGTCTACCGGAAGATCCACCTCTTCGACGTCGAGGTCGGCGGACTGACGTACCGCGAGTCCGAGGCCGAGGAGCACGGCGAGGAGCCGGTCGTGACCGAGATCGAGGGCTGGCCGGTGGGACTCTCGATCTGTTACGACCTCCGCTTCCCGGAGCTCTACCGCGTGCTTGCGCTCGAGGGCGCGCTGCTGGCCACCGTGCCCGCGCACTTCACCCTCTACACCGGCAAGGACCACTGGCACATGCTCCTGCGCGCCCGGGCAGTCGAGAACGGGCTCTACGTCGCCGCGCCCGCGCAGGTGGGGGAGACCGGAATCGGGCGGCCGAGCTACGGGCGCTCGCTGGTCGTCGATCCCTGGGGGACGGTGCTCGCTCAGGCGCCGGACGAGGAGACGGTGATCTCGGCCGAGCTCGACCGCGCCTGGCTCGAGGAGGTGCGGAGGCGGCTGCCCTCTCTGGCGCAGCGGCGTCCTGAGGCATACCGCTGGCCGACTCCGGCCTAGACCGGCAGACCTGGGAGGAGCGCCTCCCGCGGCTCGTCGAGGAGTGCGCCGCGCATTGGGGGCTCGAGCTGGAGGAGCCGTTCGCGGGCGGGTTCGCCTCGCACGTCGTTCCCGCCGACGAGGTCGTGCTCAAGATGCAGTGGCCGCATCGCGAGAGCGAGCACGAAGCGGAAGCACTCGAGGTCTGGCACGGAGACGGAGCCGTACGGCTCCTGGCCCGCGACGACGAGCGCCACGCGCTCTTGCTCGAGCGCTGCCGGCCTGGAGCTCCGCTCAGGGACAGCGCACTCGAGGTCTTCGTCGATCTCCTGCCGCGCCTATGGAAACCGGCCGGACCGCCGTTCAGGCCGCTTGCCGACGAGGCCGCCTGGTGGACGAGCACGATCCGCGCCGGATGGGAGCGGGTCGGGAAGCCCTTCGAAGAGCGCCTGCTCGAGGCCTCGATCTCGATCCTCGAGGAGCTTGGTCCGACCCAGGGCGAGCAGGTGCTCCTGAATCAGGATCTCCACGCGGACAACGTTCTCGCCGCAGGGCGCGAGCCGTGGCTCGTAATCGATCCGAAGCCGCTCGTCGGCGAGCGTGAGTTCGCGGTCGCGCCGATCGTCCGTTCGTTCGAGCTCGGCCACAGCAGGCGGGCCGTGCTGGAGCGGTTCGATCGGTTGACCTGTGAGCTCGGGCTCGATCGTGAGCGCGCACGGGGCTGGACGATCGGTCAGACGATCGCGTGGAGCATCGACAGCGACTTCCATCCGACGCAT
>VAXT01000156.1 GCA_005883245.1 Actinomycetota bacterium
GAGTCCGCGCTAGGCGAGCTGCACGACTAACACCGGATCGTCAGGATCATCGAACCGCGTCTCGATGACGCGGAGCATCCTGTCTGCTTCGAGCGGGATCGTGTCGCCGGCCTGCCAGTGGGGACTACGGTGTGGAGCGTGGGCCGATCGGCGGGTGTGCCGTCCGCATGCTCGAGCTTGAAGTGGAAGCCTGCCATTCGGTCCTCCTCGCGTCGGAATGGGGACCGGACGGCAAGCCTCAGCGTATCGCCGCTGACCCTTTAGTCTGCTCAGGCTGATAATGCGGATGAGAGGACTTGAACCTCCACGGGGTCTCCCCCACACGGACCTGAACCGTGCGCGTCTACCAATTCCGCCACATCCGCTGGCCGGAAAAGTCTAGCCCGGCAGTGCATGCGTCGGACAGGAGCCTGGGTCGGGCCGGGTTCGCACCTGCCTCAGGCGGTGCTCACTCTTTTGCCGCCCCGCTCGCGCTCACATTTCGCCCATGAACGTCGGGCACAATCGTCCGTCTCTACGATGTCCGGGCTGAAGCGGGTCGTTCTTCTATCCATCCTCGTCCTGGTCTCGGTTCCCGCCCTCGCGGGTGCCCGGTCACAGGTGCCCGAACCTGCCCGCGGAAGCATGGTCGAGGTGATCCTCACACTCGACGCGCCGCCTCTCGCTCGCGGTGGCCAGGTCCGGACGCTCAGCGCGGTCCAGGGCAACGTCGAGGCGGGCCTCGCGCGGAGCGTCCCGGAGCTGACGGTGCAGCGGCGCTACTCGACCGTCCTCGACGGCCTGGCGGTGCGGCTCCCTCAGAGCGCGCTCGACCGCCTCCAGAGCGTCGACGGCGTAACGAAGGTCTATCCGAACGTCAGCTACCACTCCTTGCGCTCGACCACGCCGAGCTTCATCGGCGCGCCAGCGCTCTGGGGGCCGAAGCTCAAGAGCGCCGGCCAGAGCGTGAAGATCGGGATCGTCGACGACGGCCTCGATCGCTCGCACCCGTACCTCAAGGCGCGCGGCTACCGGATGCCTCGCGGCTTCCCGAAGGGCAACAAGCGGTTCACGGACGCGAAGGTGATCGTCGCGCGGGCCTTCGCCCCGCGATCGCCGAAGTGGAAGTACGCGCGCCGGCCTTTCGACCCGCGGAACTCCGAGCACGCAACCCACGTCGCCGGGATCGCCGCCGGCAACTACCGCACCCGCGCCCTCGGCTCCCGGATCTCGGGCGTCGCGCCGAAGGCCTACATCGGCAACTACAAGGTGCTGACGATCCCCGACGACGGCTTCGGCCTGAACGGAAACTCAGCGGAGATCGTCGCCGGGATCGAGGCCGCGGTCCGGGACGGCATGAACGTGATCAACCTCTCGCTCGGCGAGGCGGAGATCGACCCGAGCCGGGACATCGTCGCGCGCGCGCTCGACGGAGCCGCTGCAGCCGGCGTCGTCCCGGTGGTCGCGGCCGGCAACGACTACGAGGACCTCGGCGCGGGCTCGGTCACCTCGCCGGGCAGCTCCGCGAGCGCGATCACGGCCGCCGCCGAGGACCAGAACGGCCCCTTCATCGCATCGTTCTCCTCGGGCGGCCCGACGCCGCTCTCGCTGCGGATGAAGCCGGACGTGACCGCCCCGGGCGAGGATGTCCTGTCGTCGGTCCCGCGCCGCGACGGGCTCTGGGCGAGCTTCAGCGGGACGAGCATGGCCGCACCGCACGTCGCGGGCGCCGCCGCCCTTCTCTGGCAGCGTCACCGCGGTTGGACGGTCGAGCAGATCAAGTCCGCGCTCGTGCAGACCGGCAGGCCAGTGCTCGGTCCGGGCGGTGGCGAGGCGGACACGACTCGAGAGGGAGGCGGCACAATCGATCTCGTCCGCGCCGACCGGCCCCTCTTGTTCGCGTCGCCGACGAGCCTCTCGTTCGGCTTCGTCAAGCCGGGAGCGTCGTCGTCCCGGCAGGTCGCCCTCTCCGACGCGGGAGGCGGCGCCGGTGAGTGGATCGCGTCGACGACGCTCCAGCAAGGTGCCGCCGGAGCTTCGGTGACCGTGTCGCCGGCGACGGTTCCGGGGCCGCTCGTCGTGACCGCGACGGCATCTCCGGCGGCGACCGAGGCGACGCACACCGGGTTCGTCGTGCTCCAGCGCGGCTCCGACCACAGGCGCATCCCGTTCTGGTTCCGCGTCGCGGCGCCGAAGCTGGGCCAGGCGGCAACGACGCCGCTCACACGCACGGGCACGTACCAGGGCGATACACGCGGGCGGCCGGCGCTCGTCAACACGTACCGCTACCCCGAGGACGCGCGGATGCTCGGTGTCGAGCGCAGCCTGCTCGGGCCGGAGCAGGTGTTCCGCGTCTCACTCAAGCGCCCCGTCACCAACTTCGGCGTCGCGATCACCAGCGGCGATCGGGAGATCGAGGCGCGAGTCGTGCGTGCAGGCGACGAGAACCAGCTGCTCGGCGAGATCGGGCTCCCGTTCAACGCGAACCCCTACCTGCCCGCGTACGGGACTCCGGTGCCCGTGGCAGGAGTCGTGCTGCCCGCCCCGGGCGACTACGACGTCGTCTTCGACAGCGGCACCGCGGCGGGAGCAGGCGCGTTCACGTTCCGGTTCTGGATCGGCGACACGGCGCCGCCGCGCCTGAAGCTGATCTCGACGCGGGGCGGACGGCTGCGGGCGCGCGCAGTTGACAACGGCGCCGGGATCGACCCAAAGCTCGTGAGGCTCTCGGTCGACGGCCATGCGCGCTCGGCGCGATACGTCGCCGGCCGACAAGAGATCACCGCGTCGCTGAAGGGTCTTCGGCGCGGGCGGCACAGGCTCACGCTCCGCGCCTCCGACTACCAGGAACCGAAGAACATGGAGAACGTGCCGAAGATTCTCCCGAACACATCCCGGATGCGGGTCGTGTTCCAGGTCCGCTAGCTCAAGTCGCGGTCGCGCTCGCTCGTCGTCGGCAGCTGCGCGAGGTCGCGCTCGACGCTTGCGGCGAACTCGTCGGAGTCGTCCTCGGTATCTACGAGCTTGAACTGAGCCTTCCGGCGGCGCCGAGAGCGCGCGTCGCGCCCCTCCCACCCGAAGCGGGAGGTCAGGCGCGGCCACTCGGCAGCCACGAGAACTGCGACGGCGCAAGTGAGCAGAGCGATCCAGAGCCAGCCCACAGCTCAATTGTACCGACCCCTCGAAGCCGCCCCAACGGCAGTCACGGGAGGCTCTCGAGGATCCCGCGCGCGAGCGGCCCCTCGGATCTCGAGCAGTTGGTTCCCGAAGCTCGTCGTACGTCGGCGCCCAGAGCCCGTGGCCCTCGAGCCCGAGCAGGCACGCCAACGCGTGCTGGTAGATCACAGGCGGGTTCATGAGCCGTTCAGAACGCCGACATGAGCGAGGTGGAGTGTGTCTTCTGCGACCTGAGCCAGTTGCGGGTCGCCGATGTCTACATCGAGAACGACCACTGCGTCTACGCCTCCACGCGCGACCCGCGCGACCCGCCGGACGTGCTACCGGGCTGCGGCGTGATCGTCCCCATCGCGCACCGCTCCTCGCCTTTCGACTTCACCGGCGAGGAGTGGGCCGCGACGCACGAGCCGCTTCTCGCGGCCAAGGCTGCCCACAGATGCGGGCGGCCGGTCGGCGATCAAAGTCCCGGAGAACGCGCGCCCGGACCCGTCCAGCCCGGGAAGCGGCCGCGCGCGATTGTTCGGGCCGCGCCCGGGGCTATGATTCGCCGCGGGTAAGTCCAGCGCTCACCGGCCAAGGAGGGGCGATGCGCAACGCGTTCATATCCATCCACAAGTCCCGTGGGATCCACATGGAGGAAATGACGCGTGTCGCAGAAACAGCTCAACCTTGGAATCGTGGCGCATGTAGACGCCGGTAAGACCACCCTCACCGAACGGCTTCTGTACGAAGCCGGTGTCATCGACGAGATCGGAAGCGTCGATGCCGGAACGACCCAGACCGACACCCTGGCCCTCGAGCGCCAGCGTGGGATCACGATCAAGTCCGCCGTCACCTCGTTCGCGCTCGGTGACGTCCACGTCAACCTGATCGACACCCCGGGCCACCCGGACTTCATCGCAGAGGTCGAGCGCGTGCTGAGCGTCCTTGACGGCGCCGTGCTCGTCATCTCGGCGGTCGAGGGCGTCCAGCCGCAAACGCGGATTCTGATGCGGGCGCTCCAACGGCTGCGGATACCGACCCTGCTCTTCGTGAACAAGATCGACCGCGCCGGAGCCGGCGAGGAGCGGGTGCTCCGGGCCATCTCGGAGCGCCTCGGGGCAGTGGTCGTCCCCATGTCGGCGCCGGGCGGGCTGGCACGCGGGATGCGTTCGTCAAGCGTCTCGCGGACCACTCGGCGCTGCACGAAGCGCTCGCGGAGAACGACGACGCGCTCTTGAAGTCGTTCGTCGACGACGGATCGAGCGTTCCGCAACGCCGTCTGCTCGACGAGCTCGCGATCCAGACGCAGCGCATCCTCGTGCAACCGGTGTTCTTCGGCTCGGCCCTGACGGGTGCCGGCGTCGACGTCGTGATGTCCGGAATCGCGCAGCTGCTCCCGTCCTCCATAGGCGACCCGGACGCCGCACCTTCCGCATCCGTCTTCAAGATCGAGCGAGCACCGAACGGCGAGAAGGTCGCCTACGTTCGGATGTTCTCGGGGACGATCCGGACGCGCGAGCGGGTCAGCTTCGGCTCCGGCCTCGAGGGCAAGGTGACCGCGATCGCCGTCTTCGAGCAGGGGCCGGCCGCCCAGCGTCAATCGGTCTCCGCGGGCGGAGTGGCGAAGCTGTGGGGCCTGGCCGACATCCAGATCGGCGATCGCATCGGCGAAGCGGGCGCCACGGCTGCGCGCCCGCAGTTCTCCCCGCCGACCCTGGAGTCGGTCGTCGTAGCGAGCAACCCGGACGATCGGGCGCGGCTCCGGGCCGCGCTGACGCAGCTCGCCGAGCAGGACCCGCTGATCAACGTCCAGCAGAACGAGGTGCTGAACGAGGACTCCGTCTCACTGTACGGCGAGGTCCAGAAGGAAGTGATCGAGTCGACGCTGGAGACCGACTACGCGCTCGACGTCGACTTCCAGGAGCCGACACCGATCCACATCGAGCGGCCGCTGCGGCGCGGCGAGTCGATCGAGGTGCTCCACTCGGACACGAACCCGTTCCTGGCCACGATCGGCCTCCGCGTCGACCCCGCGCCTGTCGGCTCAGGAGTGGAGTTTCGGCTCGACATCGAGCCGGTCACGGCCCCTCTGTACCTCTACAAGACCCTCGACAGCTTCTCGGAGCACATGGAGCGGTACGTCCGCGAGACGCTGCGTGAGGGCCTCCACGGCTGGGAGGTCGCGGACTGCGTCGTGACGATGACGACCTGCACGTACAGCGTCCCGGACGGCCCGCCGTCCAAGCGCGGGCCGCTGAGCACGAGCAGGGACTTTCGCAGGCTGACCCCGATCGTCCTCATGCATGCGCTCGAGCGGGCGCGGACCGCCGTGTGCGAGCCCGTCGTCCGCGTACGTCTCGAGGTCCCGGCCGAGTCGGTCGGAGCGGTCCTCGCGGTCGTGGGCCAGCTGGGCGCTCAGGCCGAGATGGAGTCGCTGCGAGGCGACCTCGCCACGGTCGACACGGTCCTGTCGATCCTTGCGGCACAGAATCTCCAGCGAGAGCTGTCGAGGCTGACGAGCGGCGAGGGCGTCCTCGAGTCCACGTTCATCGGCTACGAACCGGTGACCGGCGACCCTCCGACCCGCCGGCGCTCGACCGTGAGCCCGCTCAACCGAGAGCAGTACATGCTCCACGTCACCAACCGCGCGCACGGAAGGAGCCCAGCCGGTCGCTAGAGGTCGATCAGGACCTTGAGCGCCTCGCGCTCGTTCATCTCGCGATATCCGTCGGGCACCTCGTCGAGGCTCGCCACCCGGTCGAAGACGCGGCCGGGCTCGATCGTGCCCTCGAGGACGTCCGGCAGGAGCTGCTCGATGTAAGCCCGTGCCGGAGCGGGCCCTCCGGCGATGGTGACGTTCTTGAAGAAGATCTCCCCGCCCAGCGGAATCGAGTCCTCCTGCGGGACGCCGACGCGTCCGACGGCACCACCGGGACGGGCGATCTGAAGCGCCGTGATCGTCGACTGCTCCAGCCCGACGCACTCGAGAACGGAATGCGCCCCCAGGCCGTCGGTGAGCTCGTGGACACGCTCGACCGCCTCGTCGCCCCGCTCGCTCACGACGTCTGTCGCCCCAAACTCTTCCGCCAGCGCGGTCCGACCGGCGTGGCGGCCCAGGATGATGATTCGCTCCGCACCGAGTCGGCGCGCAGCGATCACTCCGCATAGCCCAACGGCGCCGTCGCCGACGACCGCCACCGTCTTCCCGGAGCCGGCCTGGGCCGAGAGAGCCGCGTAATGGCCCGTCGCCATGACGTCCGAGAGCGTGAGCAGCGAGGGCATCAGCTCGTCGTCCGGCCCCACCGGCAGCACGACCAGCGTGCCGTCCGCCTGCGGGACGCGAACCGCTTCACCCTGGCCGCCGTCGACACCGTCGAGGCCGTACCGGCCCCCGTTGAGGCACGAGGTGTGCAGCCCCTCGCGGCAGAAGACGCAGGTCCCGTCCGACCACACGAACGGTGTGAGGACGAGGTCGCCGGCTTTCAGCGTGCGGACCTCGTCGCCCGCGTCCTCGACGACGCCGATGAACTCGTGGCCCATGCGGCGGCCGGTCTCGGTGGACTCCATCTGGTTGTAGGGCCAGAGGTCGCTTCCGCAGATCGCGGAGCGG
>VAXT01000053.1 GCA_005883245.1 Actinomycetota bacterium
AGGCCGCTCTGGATGCGGTGCCAGGCCGCGACGCCGTCGTTGAGCTGCCCGGCCTTGACGACGTCCAGGAAGTTGCGGATGCCGGGCGCGCTGAACTGGCGCGCCTGCATGATGTTGATCGCCTCGTGCACGTCCTGTCTCGCCGGTGCCTTGTGGTCGGTGTCGTTGGCGGGCGCGTAGAAGTTGGGCGGCGAACAGAAGCCCATGTACCCGCCGTACTTGAAAAGCGCCAGCCCGAGCATCGCCATGCCGCCGCAGTTGCCGTTGGAGGCGCAGCTCTTGAAGATCTGGAAGAACGCGACGTCGAGCGGGGACTCGATCGGATCGTTCGTCGGATTGATCGCGAGGTACGTGCGCCGGTACAGGTCCCAGCTGAAGTCGGCGGGCTCTCGCCAGTTCCCGAACGACCAGCCGTCACGCGCGGGGTTGAACTCGTCGAGGATTCCCATGTCGGCCGCCTTTCGCTGGTCAGTACCGGTGCAGGACCGGTGGTGAGGGTTCGGAGAGGAGGCCGCCGTGGTCGATCGACTGGGCGACGTAGAGGTAGTCGACGCCACGCCGCGCGGAGGGGTCGGTGAAGTTGTTCGTAGTCAGGATCCCGGAGACCTGCCGGTACGGGCCGCCCGTCGCAGCCCGGAACACGACGAAGCCCTGGAGCGTGTCGGGGTCGAACGGTGGGCCCCAGTTGACCTCGAGGCCGCAGCCGTCGCTCGCGGCCGGAACCGGCGGAAGCACCGAAGGCGTGACCGGCAGATCGGTCGTGTACGTGAACGTGCTGCTGACCGGGATGTCGACGATGTGCGCGCCGCTGCTCTCGTTGCCGAGCCAGTCGAGCGCCGAGACGCGGTACCAGTAGACGCGATGCGGCTCGGCGGTGTCGTCGAGGTAGGAGCCGCGAGCGGCGAGCGGATCGGGAACGGCGGGCACGTCGTCGCACGACGGGACGAGCCCTGCCCACGGCGTCGCGCTGACGGAGCCGTCCGTGAAGACGCAGGCGAGGAACTGCGGCGGGTCGTGCTCCGCCTCCGACCGGTACACGTGGAAGGCGCGGAGATCCTGCACCGGAGACGAGATCCACTCGACGAGGACTGCGTTGTTGCGGGCTCGCAGGCCGGTCATCACCGGAACTGGCGGCGGCGTCTTCTCGCGCAGCCGTGCGCAGCGGTACTCCCCGGGTCGCGGGCAACCGCGATCACCGGCGTAGAGGTTGCCGGCCTGGTCGTAGGCGCGGACCCAGTAGCCGTAACAGAGCGGCGAGTTCGCGGGGACGCTCGTGTCCTCGAACGAGATCCGCCCGTCGGCCGCGTACATCGCGTTGGCGTCCCCCACGGAAACGTCGCCGACGAGTGTCATGTCGCACGGGTAGCGGCTCTCGCCGCGCGTGATGATCTTGCCCTCCTTGTCCTTCACATGCGTGATGCCAGGGCGGTAGATGAAGCCGCGATCGCACACCCCGCGGTAGATCTGGTAGCCGGCGAGATCGGGCTCCCCGTTCGGCTTCCAGTCGACCCGGATGCGGTCAGCGTCTCCAGTGGCGCCGATGAGGTCCGTGGGGCCGGGCGGGGTGGTGTCCGGCACGGCGCCGGTGATGACGGCCGACGGCGCGCTGCGCTTGCCGAACGCGTCTTCCACCACGACGCGATAGAAGAACTGCTTCGTGCCGTACGGCGGGACGAGGACGGGGTCGAGGTCGGTCCACGGCACGAGCGGCGTGGTGGGGTCCTGCGGGTAGGACGGGACGGTGGCCACCAGTCGGGAGGAGAGCGAAGCGATGTCCTCGATGTCCTCCAGCGTCTCGCCACGGTAGACGTAATTTGTGTGCGAGGGGTCGGGCAGCACGTGGTTCTCGACGTTGCGCGTCACCTTGTGCCACGTGAGAACCAGCCCGTCGGCAGTGGAGTTCGGCGAGACCCGAAGCTCGTCCGGGGCCATCGGGGGAATGCTGCGAAGAGGTGTGGCAGGAACCGCGGCCGACCAGGAGCCCGTCCGGCCCAGCGTGTCCTGTGACGCGACCTGGTACCAGTAGGTGACTCCGTTGTCGGGTCCGTAGACAGTGCCGCTCCCGACCGGATGGCCGATGGGCAGTCCGTCGGGGTCCCACGCGCCGAGGTCGAGGAACCCGGGTTGAGGCGCCGGAAGCGGCTGCCCGTCGAGGCCGGAGTCCATGTCGAACGCGACGGGCTTCGGGTTGACCTGCTGGAACGGCCCGCCGGGGCTCGTCGCCCGCTGCACGACGAACGTCGCCGCGTACGGGTTGCGGTTCCACAGAGCGAGCACGCGCCGGTCGCCCGGCTGCGTGCTGAGCCCCGAGGGCGGATCGGGAAGGAAGAAGTGCCCCGCCCAGACCGGGATGTCGACGGCCAGCCGTCGTTCGGTGCCGTCCGCCAGCACTCCGCGCAGCTCGTAGAGGTAGCGCTCGTTCGCCTTCACTCCGCGATCCGTGTAGGCGAGCCCTGCTGCGTGTCGCATCGCGAGGTTGGCGTGGGCGGTCGCCCGCACGATGCGCAGCTCCTGCTCGGTGAGGCCGCGCTCGAAGCTCGCCACGGGATTCGCAGGCTCGAGCGTGCCAGCAGCCGCGGTGAAGCCCTGGGCCAGCGCCTCCCACTCGGGCGACCCCTTCGGGACGGCCGCGTGCAACTGCCGCGCCGAGGACGGCGGGACGATCGGCTTGCTTCCGTTGATCGGCCGCGACGTGCGTGCCGGGCCCTCCGCCGGTCGCCGGTAGAGGTTGTAGCCGGCGACGCCGTGCACCGCTTCCCACTGCAGCACGACGTAGGTGCTCCCGTCGCGTTCGATCCCTGCGGAGGTGGCCTGCACGAGCGTTGAGCTGTCTGCCATGCCCGCCTCCTCAGGAAAGGTAGAACCCGGAGCTGTTCACGCCGGCGGTGACGTCGACCGACGCGCAGAGGACCCAGGCAACGCAGCCGCGCAGGCCGAACGTGCCCTCGAAGTAGGTGGGAACCGGGCCGCGCAGGCTGAGGTCGGCCCAGGCCGAGGCGCTGACGAGCCCGCCGAGGATCTCGCCGTGAACGTTGATGCCGCAGGCCCCCACGACATAGGGGAGAAGAGGGTTGCCGGCGAAGGGGGCAAGCGGCCCGCCGGCCGCGATCGGTGCGCTGAACGCCCCGGCTCCCGCGAAGATGTCGACCCCGCCGCCGACGACGTAGTAGTTGACGCCGAACGAAGCCTGGCCGTAGCCGTACACGCCCGTGAGCGTCGCGGGGAGGATGCTCCTCGACATGCGGAAGTGCGTGTCCGTCGGGTCGAGCACCCACGCGAGCGCCTTGGGCACGTTGTTGCCGATGAAGAAGCCGCCCTCGAGGCCGCCGCTCACGATCAGCGAGATCACACGGACCTTCAGGCGGCCCTGCAGGTAATCCATGTACGGGTCGACGTGCCACGTGAGCTGGCCTTCGCCGGACAGCCCCGCAACCACGGCGTCGCAGTCGATGCGGCCGTACAGCTCCCCTTCGGCGGACCCGAGTGCGTAGTCGTACCGGAGGTGCGCCGTCGCCGATGCCTCGAGGTCGACGAGGGCGGTGGAGAGCAGCATGTCGCCC
>VAXT01000081.1 GCA_005883245.1 Actinomycetota bacterium
GCACTGGCGCCGTCGCGTCGACGTCTATTCCTACTTCAACAACGACTGGGAAGGCTTCGCGGTCAGGAACGGGCTATGGCTCAAGAAGCGGCTCGCCGCATGACCACTGCTACGCTCGAGAACGTGGAAGAGCCAAGCCGCGAGCAGATCACCGAGGCGCTCGGAAAGGTCATCGACCCCGAGCTGAAGCGACCCGTCACCGAATTGGACATGGTGCGCGAGGTGCGCGTCGAGGACGGTCACGTCGCGGTGCAGATCGCGCTCACCGTGGCCGGCTGCCCGCTCCGCGACAGCTTCGAGAACCAGGTGCGCGAGCACGTGCTTCCGCTGCCCGGGGTCGAGTCGGTCTCGCTCGAGTTCGACGTGATGAGCCCTGAGGAGCGCGCACAGCTGACCCAGCGGCTGCGCGGCGCTGTCACGGGACGCTCGAAGGGACTGTCGGTCGACGCATCGACGAGGGTGATCGCGATCGCGAGCGGGAAGGGCGGCGTCGGCAAATCGACGCTGTCGGTCAACCTTGCGGCTGCGTTCGAACGGCTCGGGCAGCACACGGGCATCCTCGACGCGGACGTCTACGGGCATTCGATCCCGCTCATGCTCGGTGTCACCCAGCGGCCGGTTGTCGTCGACAAGATGATCGTGCCGCCGGTGCGGGGCGACCTGAAGCTGATGTCGATCGGCTTCTTCCTGGACGAGAACTCGCCGGTCATGTGGCGTGGGCCAATGCTGCATCGCGCGCTCGAGCAGTTCCTCTCCGACGTCCACTGGGGCCAGCTGGACACGCTCGTCGTGGACATGCCTCCGGGGACCGGCGACGTCTCGATCTCACTCGGACAGCTGCTACCGCGTGCGGAGGTCGTTGTCGTCACGACCCCGCAACCCGCTGCGCAGCAGGTTGCCGTTCGCGCGGCGCAGATGGCGCAGAAGACGGGCATGCGCCTGATCGGGGCGCTCGAGAACATGTCGCGGCTCGTGGGGACGGGCGAGGAGCTGTTCGGCTCCGGCGGCGGTGAAGAGCTCGCGGCGGCGATCGACGCGCCGCTCCTGGGCAAGATTCCGCTCGACCCGCGGCTCCGCGAGCAGGCCGATGCCGGCGATCCGCTCGTCTGGGCCGAGCCCGAGAACGAGACCGCGCGGGCGATCTACGAGGTCGCCGAGGCGATCACGGAAGCCGCCCGTGAGCCCGGAACGGTCAAGAAGCCGCTCCCGCTGGCGACGTAGAAACGCGAAGGGCGCCTCGAGAGGCGCCCCATGCGTTCCAGACTGGGCGGCTCCTAGCAGCCGCCGCGGTAGAGCAGAGCGGAGTTGTCCGGCGCAACCGGTGCGTTCGCGCCGAGCTCCCCGGACAGCGCGTTGCCGATCACCGTCGCCGACATGTTGCCGAGCAGGCGAGCCCAAGGGGCCCAGGCCTGACCCGTGGCGAGGCCGTCGAGATGGTTGGCGTTGTCGATCACGCCCGAGAGGCGTGCGTTCGCGTGCGGGCGGCCGCCCTTGCCGGGGTTCATGGGCGACGGAGCCTTCGAGCGCCAGGTTCCGGAGAACCATCCGTCGCCGGTGGTCTCGTTCAAGACCGTGCGCGTCGAGATGACGAGGCTGCCCGTGAGCCGCGGCTCGGCGCTCGTCGCGGTTCCGCGCCAGACCGCGTTCGTGATCCGGAACGTGTTGCCGTCCTGCGTGCAGGTGCGGCTGTGCGACCGGACCTGATCTGCGGTGAAGGCTGCAGAGACGTCCGCGGTCTGTGGATGGGGTTGAGTGGCCGCAGCGACGCCCACGAGCACGAACAGGCCGACTGCCGCGAGCCAGAGGAGGTACTTCTTACGGCGCATGCCGATCATTCCCCCTTTCGCTGGTTCTTCTGCCACGATCCCGCGCCGCCGTGAAGACTTCGAGTGCTTCTCGTAAAGGTTTTGTGAGGAAGGAGATCTGGTCAGCGCATGACGAACCGTGACGACGTGCTCGACACCCTCCGGGGGCTGGGTTATGGGGACGACGATGCCAACACGCTCGCCGACCACTTCCTCGACGCCGAGGCGCGCGGGAAGCGCGGTCACGGCCTCACGCGCGTCGAGTGGCTCACGACCCTGGACGACCTTCGACCGGACGCGCGGCCCGAGCGGGTGCTCGCCGAGCCGGGGTTCGAGCGCTGGGACGGTCGCGGGGCGCTCGGCTACCTGACGCTGGCCGCGATCTGTCACGCTCAGCTCGAGGACCCGCCGGCGCACGCGCGTGTGATCGTCGCCGCGCACTGCTTTCCGACCGGGGTGCTCGGCTACTGGGTGCGCAAGCTGGCCGACGGAGGCCTCGTCGCGGCGCTGACCGCAACATCGCCGCCGCGCCTGGCTCACCCCGACGGTGGCGAGCCGCTCGCCGGGACGAACCCGCTGGCGATCGCGATCCCGAGCTCGGACGGCAAGCCGATCGTGGCCGACGTCTCGATGGGCGCGGTCACGTACGGCGACGTGCTCGCGGGTGCCGCCGCGAACGACGAGCTCGTTCCGTTCGGCGGTGAGCAGGCGCACAAGGCGTTCGCGCTCGCGGTCGGGCTCCAGCTGCTCGTCGACTCGCTCCTCGGAGCTGAGGCCGTCGCTCGCGACGCCGACCATAGAGGCCGTGCCGGCTCCGCTGGCGCGGCGGTCTTCAATTACGGCGCCGTCATGCTCGTCGCGCGGCCCGAGGCGGACCCGGTTCCAGCGCTACGAGCTCGTGCCGGCGGAGCCCGCCTGCCCGGTGATCGCTGAGAACTCCGGCTCGTCGCGGATCGCTTCGAAGTCCGGATCGCCGACTGCGTTCTGCTTGAACCTCTCCTCGGTCTCCACGCACTGGCGCAGGTGCTCGAGCGCCTCGTCCTTCCGGCCCAGGCGGCTCTCGGCGCACGCCAGGTTGTAGAGGAAGCTGGCGTCGCCCGGTCGTTCCGAGAGGAACCGCTCGTACGTCTCGACGGCCTGCTCGTAGTCTTCGTTCGCGAAGTGGACGAGGCCCTCCGCGTTGCGCTCCCACGGCGAGGGACTGAAGGCCTCACCCGGCTTGCCGCCCGCAATCACGATCGTCGTCCCGGCCTCCTCGGCGATCGCGGTCCGCTTCGCGGCCGGGTCGCGCACGAAGACGAACGTGCCCGCCGGAGCGTCGATCTCGTCGCCGTTGACCGTGAACTTCGCGTGGCCGTTCGACACGAAGTACAGCTCCTCGTGCCCGCCAGCGCGCTCGCCGAGCTCGTCGTGCTCGTCGATGATCCTGATTCCGGGCTCCTCGGCGATATACGCGTTGACGCCGAACGACTGGATGTCGAAATGCGTTCGGACCATGGCCCAGGACGGACCGCCGCCGAGCCGGAGCGCGAGGTCGTTGACGTTTGCGGTCCCGCTCATGCCGGAAACTCCGGGTCTCCGCGCAGCCAGTCGAAGTCCTCGTCCTTCGCGGCGTACTCCTTCGCGGCTGGTTCGAGCTCGATCGCGCGACGCAGCTCTGCGATCGCCGCATCGCGGTTCTCCGTCAGCGCCTCGAGGCAGGCGAGGTTGTAGTGCCCCTGCCACCGGTCGTCGTTTGCGGCCACGAACGCGGTCAGGTGCTCCCGGGCCTTGTCCTCGTCTCCTTTCCGGTAGTGGCCGAAGCCGACGAAGATCTCCTCCCACGCCGAGATCTCGTGCGGCACGCCCGGCTTCGCGCCGATCGCGAGCACCGTCGTGTTCGGCTCGGTCGCGACGGCGCCGCGCTTCGTGCCCGGCTCCGCGTGGATGAAGGTGCCGGCGGGCGCGTCGATCTCGTCGTCGCCGAGGACGAACGTCGCGCGGCCGCTCGCGACGAAGTAGAGCTCCTCGTGGCCGTCCTGCTCGCGGTGCTCCTCGACGACCCGCTCCGTACCCTCCTCGGCCGTGTACGCGTTCGTGCCGAAGGCGGTGATCCCGAGTCGTCTCCGCACCGGGCGCCACAGGAGGCCCTCCTCGTCGATGGGGAAGCGGTCGAGCTCGTCCAGGTGCACGACTTCGTACGCCTTCTCGCTCACGTGCGACTCCTTAGTGCCTTCAGGACGACCGGGTCGATCTGCTCGAGCCCGTCGACGCGGTCCTCCAGGTTCTCCTTCCCGGTCCAACTCGTGAACGCGTCCGAAAGCTCGCCGTCGTACCCGAGCGTCGCAAGCCGCTCCCGCAGTTCCGCGGCCAGCTCGTCGTCGACGTCGACCCACATTCTGCGCGGCGTCGTCCCGAAGATCTCGTCGTGGAGCGTGTAGATGCGGCGCAGCTCCTCGATCGGCCGCTCGTGGTCTTCGACCCGGAGCTCGACGACGACGTCGGACAGGCCCGCGTAGCCGCCGTCGCGCTGGACGACGAGGAGCGCCGAGGACTGTTGGCCGCGGCTGTCGCCTCCAGCTTCCTGCGCGGCCGCGAGGCAGTCGATCAGCCGGCTGGCGAGCGGGCCCGTGCTCGACTCGAACGTCTCCGCGAGCGCGTCCACGGTTTCGCCGGAGACGAGGATGTTCCCCTGCGCCGCGTAGTGCGTGCCCGTGCGACCGCCGGCCCAGTCCATGCACTCCCGGCCGGTGTAGGTCGCCGCGGTGCCCTCGCCGTCGACGACGCCGAGCTGACGGTGGTCGCGCCCCTCGTCCTCGCCGGTCAGCCTGTCGACGACCTGCTCGGCAGACAGGCCCTCGCGGAGCAGAGCCAGGCCGTTCGGCCCGTAGCGCGGGTTCGCGTACGCCTGCGTGGCGATCGCGCCCACGTGCGGCTCCGCCCAGGGGACGACGGAGCCGACGGCCAGGAACTTCGACTGCACCGAGACGCCCCACTGCTCCGCCTCGAGGTCGCACGCCACGATCGAGTACGTGGCAACGAGCGGGCTACGGCCCCGAGGCGCCGCCCTCAGGACGTGCGAGCCTTGCTCGTGCGTCCGTCGGAAATGACGGGTCGACACGTTCGTATCAGTCCCTGCGGCCCCGAGGCGCCGCTTGCGGCGCCGTCGACACGTTCGTATCAGTCCCTGCGGCCCCGAGGCGCCGCTTGCGGCGCCGCCCTCAGGACGTGCGAGCTGTGCTCGTGCGTCCGTCGGAAATGACGGGTCGACACGTTCGTATCAGTCCCTGCGGCCATAAGTAGCTTCGATGAGATCGATCTCGGTCAGCTCCTGCGTCGGCACCAGGACGCAGGCTACTTCCGGACGTGCCAGCGCCGCCAATACCTTTTCCTCCGTGTCCGCTCGGACGACGACGGGCGTCCCCTCGTCGTGGGCCTTCCGCAGCTGCGCGTCGTCGAGCTCGTCGAGCACGAGCGGCTCGGCCGGGAACTCGATCTCACCCTCGACCGCGAGCTGCGGCACCTGCTCGTGCGTCGCGCCGAACCAGCGCCGTCCTCTCATAGCTCGACCGTCTCTCCCGGCTCGATGGCGACGACCTCGACTCCAGAGGGCGCAAGCTCCCGCAGCTGGTCGGGCGTCCCGGCCAGGATCGGGAACGTGCCGTAGTGGCACGGGACGCACTTCGAGACGCCGAGGAGCTCGAGCGCGACCGCGGCCTCCTTCGGGTCCATCGTGTAGTGCCCGCCGATCGGGAGCACCGCGACATCCGGCGCGTAGAGCCGCTTGATCAGCTGCATGTCGCCGAAGACGTTCGTGTCACCCGCGAAGTAGATCTTCGTGCCGTTCTCGACCTCGAACAGGAGGCCGACGGGCTCGCCGAGGTAGACCATGTGGTCCTCGTCGATCGTGCTGCTCGAGTGCTGCGCGTGGGTCAGCGTGACCTTGACGCCGCCGAGGTCGATCGTGCCGCCCTTGTTCGGGTCGCGAATGTTGTCTTCCGAGACCGCCTTCTTCATCCACACGAGCCAGTCGGCCAGCTCGACCGGCGCCACGACCGTGCAATCGTGCTTCTGCACCAGGTCGAGCGTGTTGCCGACGTGGTCGTCATGGCCGTGTGTGATCGCGATGGCGTCGATGCGCTCCGGCTCCTTCTCGGCCTCGGGGCACTTCGGGTTCGTGAGCCAGGGGTCGACGTAGATCCGCTTCCCGCCCGGCGAATCGAAGCGGAACGTGGCGTGGCCGAGCCAGGTCAGTTGAACGTCAGGCATCTCTCTCCTTTCGAGGCGACGCGGCTGAGACTAGCCGAGGCGAACGAGCCGGAAAGCCGGGACGGGCTCGGCCTTTCCCTTGAGCTCCAGCGCGCCCAGAGGCTCGAGGATCGCGCCGGTCAGCTCCGCGGCCGTGGTCGCTCCGATGACGACCTTTCCGGGCTCCGCCTCGGCCTGCAGGCGCGCCGCGAGGTTCGTCGTGTCGCCGATCGCGGTGAAGCTCCGCTGCTCGAGGGCTCCGACGTTCCCGATCACCGCGGGGCCGCTGTTCACGCCGACGCGGAAGCGGGGCCACTCCGGACGGCCGTGCGCGACAGCCTCGGAAGCGTCCACGAACGCGAGCGCGGCTCGTGCTGCTTTCTGCGCGTGGTCGGGCTGGTCGGTCGCCGCATTGAAGACGACCAGGACGGCATCGCCGGCGAAGCGTTCGATCATTCCGTCCTCGGCTGCGACCACCGGGACGACCTCGGCCCAGTACGCGTTCAGCATTGCGACCACCTCCGGCGGGGTCGAACGCTCGGAAAAGGCTGTGAAGCCCTGGAGATCGGCGAAGAGGACGCTCACCTCCCGCTCCTCGCCACCGAGCTCGCCCGCGCCGGGCTGCTCGCGGAGCCGGGTCATGAGCTGCGGCGAGAGGTAGGGGCTGAAGAGCTCGTCGAGGCGCCGGAGCTCGCCGGCTGCCTGCTTGAGGAGCCGCGCCTCCTCCTCGCTGAAGTGCTCTCGCTCGCGGAGGGTCCGCGTGTCGGTTTTCTCGTCCGTGAGGTCGCTGAGCGCGCTCGCGTAGCGCCGGTCGATCAACTCGGCCGTGTGCTCCAGATAGAGATCCTTGAACATTGCCGCCGCCGAGCGCCGGCGGCGGTACTCCTGCCGGGCGACGAACGCGACGAGGCCGAACGCGACGGTCATCAGGACGTGCCACTCCCACCACGAGGCGTGCCAGTTGTGGCCGAAGGCGATGACGACCATCGCCTCTGCGAGGAGCGTGAACGCGGCGGCGACCGCGGCCGGCATCGGAGCCGGTCGTCGCCTGTACAGCTGGACGTAGCGCACCGCGGCGAACGCGTAGAGCGGGAGCCCGATTACGGCCAGCGCGTACAACGGCCCGTGGGCTTCTTCCTCGGTCAACGCGCGGTCGAGCGGAGCCAGGTTCGAGAGCGAGTAGATGCCCCAGGCGCCGAGCAGCCCGAAGACGATCCCGCGCAGGAGCCACTGACGCCGCATGACCGCCGCCGAGCCCGAGGGCGAGAGATCGAGCGCCGACGCCGCTGCGAAGATGCTGGCAATCGCAAGACCGACAGGAGTGGCGACGATGAAGCCAGCGTTCTTCTTCTCGAGCAGGACTCCGGGCGTCGCGAGCGCGTGCAGCGCCAGGAAGCCGGCGCTCGTCACGAATGCGAGGGAGACGAGGAACAGCCGGGCGTCGTCGAGCCGGCGCGCCGCCTCCCCCGACAGGTACCCGAGAACGACGCTCAGGAGCGCGGTGATCAGGACGAGCCAGAAGTGGGCCGGATGGTGCTCCCAGTGGACGTCCAGCCTCGGTTCGCCGAGCAGGAGAGCGAGGCCGGCGAGGGGAATCGAGAGCGGGATCAGCCAGCGGGCCACGGGCGAGCCTAACCCGGAAGGACCTTGACCGTCCTCGCCGAACTGCGGGCCATGCGACGCTGGCTCCCGATCACGATCGTCCTCGTCGCGGCCGTCGCCGAGGCGCTGGGACTGGGCCGGCTCCCGTTCTACCTCCTGCTGGTTGCGGTGCCGATCGTACGGCATCGCGCTCCTCCTCCTCGTAGCGGGCGCGGCGGCAGGATCGACGGCGTTCGCGCTCTCCGGCTGCCTTGCGGCGTTCGCTCTTCAGGCGCTCCTGGGGGTCGGCGTCGAGCTCAAGCGGCCCGCGCCTGGCGAGCCGGCCCGCCTAGAGCGGTAGCGTCTCTGCGGCGCTGCGCGCGAAGTCGACGAGCGGCTGGACGGCGAAGAACGAGCCCACGTTCACGGCCATCGCCAGGAAGGCGGCGCTCGAGAGCATGATCTCGCGGGGCGGCGAGCCTCCGATCGGCGCCAGCCCGAGCTCGGCGGCCGGCCGCATGTACATCGATCGGATCACGGCGAGGTAGTAGTAGAGGCTGACGAGCGTCGCGAGCACGCCGACGATCACGAGCCAGTTCCAGCCCGCCTCCGACGCCGACGAGAAGACGAGGAACTTGCCCATGAAGCCGCCCGTCAGCGGGAATCCGGCGAAGCCGAGCATGAACGTCGCCATCGAGAAGCCGAGCAGCGGCCGCTCCCACCCGAAGCCGGCGAGGTTGTCGAGCGTGACTGGCTCTCCGAGCTCGCGCTCGCGCGCCGCGACGACCGCGAAAGCGCCGACCGAGATCGCCGAGTACGGGATCAGGTAGTAGAGGAGCGCGCGCACGCCGAGCTCGTTGGCCGCGGAGACGGCGATCAGCATGAAGCCCGCGTGCGAGATCGACGAGTAGGCGAGCAGGCGCTTGACGTTCGCCTGGACGAGCGCGGCGATGTTGCCCCACGCGAGCGAGATGACGGCGAGCACCGCGACCGCGATCGTCCACACGTCGCGCTCCTCCGGGAACGCGACCGTGAGCACGCGGTACATGAGCACGAGCGCGACGGTCTTCGTCGCCGCGGCCATGAAGCCGGTGATGGGTGTGGGTGCGCCCTCGTAGACGTCCGGCGTCCACATGTGGAACGGCGCCGCCGACGACTTGAACGCGAGCCCGGCCAGGAGCATCGCGAGGCCGACGAGGAGGATCGGGTCACCGGCCAGGTCCTGCGCGCGTGTCGCGTCGGCGATCGCCGAGTAGCCGAGCTCGCCGGTAGCGCCGTACACGAGCGCGGACCCGAAGAGGAGCACCGCCGAGCCCATCCCGCCGATGATCAGGTACTTGAGGCCGGCCTCGAGCGAGCCCACGAGGTCGATCTCGATCGCGCACAGGATGTAGAGGCAGACCGAGAACCACTCGAGCCCGAGGAAGAGCGTCATCAGGTTCGCCGACTGGACGAGGAAGGCCATGCCTGCGCCGGCCGTGACGAGCAGGGCGTAGTACTCGCCAATGTGGTCCTCGCGCATCCGGGCGGAGTAGGAGACGCCGACCGTGAGCAGGCCGGCGCCCATGACGAGGATCTGCGTGAACGCGGCGTAGCGGTCGCGGAAGATCGCGTCGGCGACCTCGAGGCTCCCGTGTGGGGTCTCGATGTAGAGGAGGATCGCCAGGGCCCCGCCTGCGATGAAGCCGAGCGCGCAGAAGAACGCGGCGAACGGGCGCAGGATCCAGCGCGGTACGAACGCCTCGGAGAGCAGGCAGATCGCCGCTGCGCCCAGCGTCGCCAGCGAGGGCGAGAGCGCGAACCAGTCGACGGACGGGGTGTCGATCATCGGCCCGGGCCCATCGTCACCATGTCCATGCGTCCCTCCGGCGGCTGGTCGTTCGGACGGGTCAGATGGCGCTCCTGGGGGGCTCCTGGACTGATCGAGGGCCCGAGCACGTGGCCGCTGATCGCTGCCGGCCAGGCGGAGAGCGCGAGCAGGCATGCGACGAGCGGGACGAGGATCCCGAGCTCGGCCGGGCGCAGGTCGAGCGCCACCTCGGAGACAGCAGATCCTGGCTCGCGGTGCAGCACCGCCGAGATCAGGCGGAGCATGTACATCGCGGCGAGCACGATCCCGGTTGCGGCGGCCACGGCCCAGCCCCAGCCCGCCCCGAAGACGCCGAGCAGGATCAGGAACTCCCCGGCGAACGCGGACGAGCCCGGCACCGCGAGCGCGATGATCCCGGTGAGCATCAGCATCGTCGCCAGGGCGGGCCGACCGCGGGCCATGCCGCCCAACCGGTCGAAGCTGCCGGTCGACGTGCGCCGCTCGATCGTGCCCGCGAGCAGGAAGAGCGTCGCTGAGATCAGCCCGTGGTTGACGGCCTGCAGCACGGCCCCGCTGATCCCTGCGGTGCTGACCGCGAAGATCCCGATCGTGATCAGCCCCATCTGCGCGAGGCTGGAGTAGGCGATCACGCCGCGCACGTCCTGGGCGCGGAAGGCGAGCAGCGACCCGTAGACGAGCCCGGTCGCGGCAAGCGCGAGCACGAGCACACGGAAGTCGTCGAACGGCTCCGGAAACTTGAACAAGCAGATGCGGATGAAGCCGAAGACCGCCGCCTTGGAGATCAGGCCCGAGAGCACCGCGGCCACCTCGGGCGACGACTCGCGGTAGGCATCGGGGAGCCAGCCGTGGAGCGGGAAGAGCGGCGCCTTGACCGCGAACGCCACCAGGAAGCCGAGGAAGATCCACGTGTTGTCGCTCGTCCCGGTGCTGACGAGGTCGAACGAGCCCTCCGACAGCCCGAACACGATCACCGAGGCCAGCATCAGCAGCGAACCGGCCATCGTGTAGATCACGAACTTGACCGTCGCCCCGAGCCGTCCCGGCCCGCCCCAGACCCCGATCAGCAGGTAGAGCGGGATCATCATGGCCTCGAAGAAGACGTAGAAGAGCAGGAGATCCTGCGATGCGAAGACGCCGACCGTCGCGGACGTCAGGAACAGCATCAGGCCGAAGTACGCGCTCGGTCGGTCGCGTCCGACCCAGAAGCCGTACGCGATCGCAGCGGCCATGACGACGACCGCGAGCCCGGCGAGCCAGAACGAGAAGCCGTAGAAGCCGACGTGGTATGAGACGCCGAGGTCGCTGAACCAGCTCCAGCGCTGGTCGAAGTTCGGCGCGGGCCCGGCTTTGTCAAAGTTCATCTGGTTCAGCGCGTTGATCCAGAACCCGATCTCGGCGAGCGCGACGAGGAGCGCGGTCGGGCCGGCGAACCGGCCGACCGGGAGCAGCCAGACGAGGACCGCGCCGGCCAGCGGCAGGAAGATCAGGATCGTCGCCAGCCAGCCGGTCATGTCACTTCACCCACACGAAGACGAAGGCGAGGACGGTCACGCTCCCGGCGATGGCGAGAGCGTACGTGCGTACGAGGCCCGTCTGGACCCCGCTCGGGTCCCCTCGGGCCCCGCGCCCGCAGCGGCGCCCGAGGAACGCGCGGATCAGCTCCGGACGGCTCACGTCACTTCACCCACACGAAGACGAAGGCGAGGACGGTCACGCTCCCGGCGATGGCGAGAGCGTACGTGCGTACGAGGCCCGTCTGGACCCCGCGCAGCTCGCTGCTTGCCTTCCGCGCCACCGCGCCGATCCCCCCGATCGAGCCGAGGACGAGCGGCCGCTCGACCCAGTCGCGCAGAGCGACCGCGAGCAGCACGCTCGGCCGGTAGAAGATCGCGTCGTAGAGCTCGTCGAAATAGAATTTGTGCTCGAGGACGGTGCGCACGGCCCTGGCTTCGGGCACGCGGAGCCTGCGTGTCGAGAAGACAGCCCAGGCGAGCGCGATCCCGGCGGCCCCGAGCGTGACGGCACAGAGGCTTGCGAGGAATTCCTGCGAGCCGCTCGCCTCGACGACCGACTCCACGGTCGGGGCGAGGAAGTCCGAGACCAGGCTCCAGGCGCCCGGGACCTGGACCCAGCCGCCGATCACCGATAGCACGCTGAGGACGGCGACGGCCGCGCCCATCCACAGCCACGGCTCCGAGCGGTCGGGCCGGTGCAGGTGCTCCTGCACGAACGGCGTCGGCTCGCCGCCGAAGACGAGGAAGACCATGCGGAACGCGTACAGGCCCGTCAGGAACGTGCCGAGGACGCCGACGACGAACAGAATCTGGCCATACGTGCCCGCGGCCAGAGCCGAGGCGAGGATCGAGTCCTTAGCAAAGAAACCGGCCAGCGGTGGGATCCCGGCGAGTGCCAGCGCACCGATCAGGAACGCCCAGTAGGTGTTCGGCAAGTAGCGTCTGAGCCCGCCCATCCTGCGCATGTCCTGCTCGCCGGCGAGCGCGTGGATGACGATTCCGGCGGAGAGGAAGAGCAGCGCCTTGAAGAACGCGTGCGCCATGAGCAGGAACATCGCGTTCGCGTAGGCGCCCAGACCGGCGCCGAGGAACATGTAGCCGATCTGGGACATGGTCGAGTAGGCGATGACGCGCTTGATGTCCGTCTGGACGAGCGCGATCAGCCCCGCCATGACCAGCGTCGCGGCGCCCAGGCCCGCGGCGAGCTCCTGGACGTGCTTCGCGGCCTCGAAGATCGGCGCCGCGCGGACGAGCAGGTAGACGCCGGCGGTGACCATCGTCGCCGCGTGGATGAGGGCGCTGACGGGCGTCGGGCCTTCCATCGCGTCCGGCAGCCACGTCTGGAGCGGGAGCTGCGCCGACTTGGCGACCGCGCCGCCGAGCAGCCCGAGAGCGACCAGGTTGACCGCCCAGGTCCCGGTCTCTCCTCCCGCCCAGTCGAACGAGGACTGGAAGGAGAGCGACCCCGTCCGCTGGATGAGCAGGAAGAAGGCGAGCGCCATCGTCGCGTCGCCGACCGCGTTCATGATGAACGCCTTCTTGGCGGCCGCGACGGCTGCGGGACGCTCGTGGTGGTAACCGATCAGCAGGTAGGAGCTGAGGCCGACCAGGCCCCAGCCGATGAGCAACATCAACAGGTTCCCGCCCTGGACGAGCAGGAGCATCGAGAAGACGAAGAGGGCCATGTACGCGAAGTAGCGGCGCTCCTCGTCCTCGCCGTCCATGTAGCCGACCGAGTAGCCGACGATCAGCGCGCCGACGCCGGTGACGATCAGCATCATGAAGACCGAGAGCGGGTCGACGAGGACGCTCAGCCCGACGTTGAAGCTCCCGGCCGAGAGCCACGTCCACGCGGTCGAGATCTGTTGCTGGTCGCTGTCGCCGCGGTTGATGACGGCGAAGAAGTCGACGACGGCGGCGACGAAGGCGACGACGACCGAGGCCGTCGCCAGGTAGCCGGTCAGCCGCCGCGGAAACCGCGTGCCTCCGAGCGTGATCAGGACGGCGGCCGCGAGCGGCGAGAAGAGACAGACCCAGGCAGCCGCGATCACGGGGCGACCTTCTCGGGTGCGAGCCGCCGCGCCAGCAGGGCCGCGATCTCTGGGACACGCTTCTCGCGGTCCTGGCTGGGGTCGTAGGCGGTCAGCGCCGCGGCGACGATCTCGAAGCGGTTCGAGACGGCAGTGAGCGCCCGCTCGAGTTGCTCCGGGTCGAGCCCGCCCTCGACCGAGAGGACGTTGGCGTGCGCCACCGCCGGATCGATGACGTCGAGGTCGACGTGGACGTAGACGGCGTCGATCCGCGCGGCGAGGTCGTCGAGCGCGTCCTCGAGCGTGTCGGCGTCGGCGCGCCGCAGAGCAGAGGCGGCGAGGCGCGCGGCCTCGGTCTGCTCCAGGTCGCGTGCATGGACGAGGACCGCATTCTCGGCCGGCACCGCACGCAGGCCGTCGACGGTGGCTCGCAGCTCGTGCCAGCCATCGCCGAGCAACATTGCGAGCCCCATGCCGTCGAGGAAGCCGGTGGTCGTCGAGTCGGGTGTGTGGAAGTCCCCGTGCGCGTCGAACCAGACGACGCCGACAGCACGGCCGACCCCGGCCACGGTCCCGAGCGCGGTGAAGCAGTTGACAGCGAGCACGAGCGGGAACCGGCCTTCGGCGACCGTCTCGGCTACGGCCGACCGTACCGAGCGGATGACCTCGAACGAGTCCGCGACCTCGTTCGGAACCGGTCGCGGCTCAGGCCCGGGGACGACGATCGACTCGCCGCCGATCGCCTCAGCGAGCACGCTCGGCCCGCGGCTCAGGTCCGGGTGCTCGCGCCCGAGGTACCAGGGCACCTGGATCAGGCGGATGTCGCTCATCCGCGCAGCGTCGAGAGCTTGTCGACGTCGAGCTCGAGACGGCGCCGGTGGACGGCGACGATCAGCCCGAGCCCGACCACGACCTCGGAGGCCGCGACGGCCATCACGGCGAGCGCGAAGATCTGCCCACTCATGTCGGCGTGGTTGCGCGAGAACGTGATCAGCGCCAGGTTCGCGCCGTTGAGCATGATCTCGATCGAGAGCAGGACGATCAGCGGGCTGCGCCGGAGCATCACGCCGAGCGCTCCGATCGCGAACAGGAAGGCGGAGACGGCGAGGTACCAGGTCAGGTTCGGGCCTGTCACTTCGCCCGAGTCCCGGCCGCGGATCCACTCGAAGGCTTGGGCTCGTCCTCGTGGGCCTGGCTGCCGAGGACGACCCCGCCGACTGCCGCTGCGAGCAGCACGATCGACGTGATCTCGAACGCGAGCAGATGGTCGCTCAGGAACACGCGCCCGATCTCCGACGGGCTTCCGAACGCGACGCCGACGTCGGGCGCCTTGGCCAGCCGGCCGCTCGCCTTCAGTCCGACGACGACCACGATCTCGACCATCAGCGCACCCGCAGCGGCCACCGCACCCAGCGCCTGCCAGCTCGGCCCGCCCGCCCACGGCGCGTCCGCGTGCCGCCCGAGGTAGGCGATCACGAACAGGAACATCACCATCACGGCGCCCGCGTAGACGAGCACCTGCGCTGCGGCGACGAACTCGGCCGACAGGAGCAGGTACAGCACCGCCAGCGAGCCGAGGTTCCCGATCAGCGCGAGCGCCGAGTAGAACGGGTTCGCGAAGCTGACCACGGCCGCGGCCGAGCCGAGGCACGCGAAGGCGGCCACGAACCACACGACCCAGACGAGGAAGTTGCCCATTACGACCGTTCCTTGTAGGCGGGGATCGGCGTGTCGTAGAGACTGCGATCCGCGACCGGCACGCGCTTGATCGGCTCGGCGAGCAGCATGTCCTTCGTGTAGATCAGGTCGTCGCGCGAGTACTCGGAGATCTCGAACTCCTGCTCGAGCGTGATCGCGTCGAAGGGGCAGGCGAGCTCGCAGTAGCCGCAGAAGATGCAGCGCGAGAGGTTGATCTCGTAGATGCGCGCGTAGCGCTCGCCGGGGGAGACGCGGTTGTCAGCCGTGTTCTCCGCCGCGACGACGCGAATGCAGTCGGCCGGGCACGCCGCTGCGCAGAGTGAGCAGCCGACGCACTTCTCGAGCCCGTTCTGGTGCCGCCAGAGCCGATGCCGTCCGCGGAAGCGCGGGTAGAGCGGGCGCTTGTACTCCGGGTACTGCTGCGTGATCGGCTTCTTGAAAATCTGCTTCAGCGTGACGCCGAAGCCCCTAACCGAATCGAGCGGCTGCGGGCTCAAGAGAACGCCACCACCAGTGCCGCCGTGACGAGCGCGTTCAGCGTCGCCACCGGCAGCAACACCTTCCAGCCGAAGGCCATCAGCTGGTCGTAGCGCAGGCGCGGCAGCGTCGCGCGCAGCCAGATGAAGAACCCGATCAGGATCAGCACCTTGAGGAGGAACCAAAGCGGCCCGAGCGGCGGCCAGGGCCCGAGCCAGCCGCCGAGAAAGAGGGTCACGCAGAGGCTCGAGAGCACGATCATGTTCACGTACTCCGCCATCGAGAAGAGCCCGAAGCGCATCCCGCTGTACTCGGTGTGGTAGCCGGCGACGAGCTCTGTGTCGGCTTCGGGGAGGTCGAAGGGCGGCCGGTTCGTCTCGGCCGTGCCGGCGGCGAGGAAGACGACGAAGCCGACGAACTGCGGGATGACATACCAGATCGTGTGCTGCTGCTCGTCGATGATCTGCGTCAGGGAGAGCGACCCGGCCATCAGCACGACGCCGAGCACCGACAGCGCGAGCGCGACCTCGTACGACACCAGCTGCGCGCACGTTCGCATCGAGCCGAGCAGCGCGTACTTCGAGTCGGAGGCCCAGCCGCCGACGATGAACCCGTACACGCCGAGCGCGCCGAGGGCGAAGATCAGGATCAGCGAGATCGGAACGTCGGCGATCTCACCGGAGATGTCGTAGCCGGCGATGTGCCAGCCCTCGCCCCAGGGGATGACCGCGAAGGCGAGAAGCGCGGTGAAGGTGGAGACGATCGGCGCCGTGATGTAGAGGAAGTCGACGGCGGTTGCCGGGTAGAAGCTCTCCTTGCGGATCAGCTTCACGAGATCTGCGATCGGCTGGAGTAGGCCGAACGGGCCCGCACGGTTCGGCCCGTAGCGGAGCTGCATGCGCCCGAGGAGCTTGCGCTCGACCCAGGTCATGTAGGCGAACATCCCGAGCAGCAGGTTGATCAGGATGACCGCCTTGATCAGGTCGATCCACCAGGGCTCGTTCACGCGCGTCCCTCACCGGCGCCGCCTACCGGCCGGCGGAGCCGGCCTCCAGCGCCGCCTGGCGCCGCTCGCGCCACGTGGCTCTCCGGGCCCGTATTCCGAATACTGTTCCCTCCGGCCCCGCACCGCGAGCGGCACCTGAGGAACCCGCGGGCACTCTGTTCTCTGGCCATCACGTGGACACCTCGACGTGCGTCCCCAATCCCTGGGCGTGCTCGGCGGCGATCCGCGCGACGCCTTTGACGAGCTGCTTGTTCACGCGGGCGTGAAGCGCGACCGAGGTTCCGTTCGAGATCACCTGCACGGTCGAGCCGGCCTTGGCGCCGATCTTCTTCGCGTCGTCGGCCGACAGCTCGATCTCGGAGCCCGGGCGCTGGAACTGGAGCTCGGGGACGCGCTCGACTGCCGGTCCGGAGAAGAGCGGACGGTAGCTGACCAGTCGAAGGCCTTTGCCGCGTTCGCGCTTCGGGGCCTTGGGGGCCGGGGGCACCTCGACAGCCGCGGCGCGCTCGGGTAGCTCGGCCACCTCGCCGATCGCCGAGTAGTCGATCCCTCCGTAACAGCGCTCCGACAGCTCGGCGAAGACCTGCGGCGAGTGCGGCGAGAGGTCGACGTCGAAGCGCTCGGCCAGCTTGGCGATCCAGGCGAGCTCGTCCGGGCACGGCGGGATCACCGCCCGGCGCAGGCGCTGGAGCCGTCCTTCGAGGTTCACGTACGTCCCGTCGCGCTCGAGGTAGCTCGTGCCCGGTAGGACGAGGTCTGCCCAGCCGGCGACCGGGGAGCGGAACATCGAGATCGCGAGCACCCGCTCGGCCTGCTCGGCGAGCGCGCGCACGTCCGGGTTGGCGGCCGCTTCGTCACCGGACACGATCAGGAGCTCGATCGGTTCGGGATCGGCCTCGTCGCCGTCTGCGGCCGCCGCCCAGCCGTCGGCGACTCCGCGGCCGTTCGCCGTCTCCGGCAGATGGAACGCGCCGCTGCCAGGTTTCTCGGCGAGATCGAGCTCGGCGGCGAGGCCGGCGATCGTTGCGCCGCCGTTACCGGCGGGGCCGGACCAGATCAGGATTGCCCGCTCGCTTTCGCGGATGCGCTCGCCCAGCTCGTCCCGGGCCTTAGCAACCCCGCCGTCGGGCGCGCCGATCTCGCTCTCGACGACTTCGGCTCCGGCGCGGCGCGCCGCCTTGATCCAGAGGTCGACGACCGGAGCCCGTTCGACGATCGGATCGTCGCCGAGGATCACGATCAGCTTGGCGTCGCGAATCGAGGACAGCGGCAGGCGGAACGCGTCGAGCGCGGGGTTCACGTCCTCGGGCATGACCGCGCAGTGGGCGCCGAGGCCCTGGCGCAACAGTCTGCCCAGCGCGTACGCCTGCTCGACAGTCTCCGAGCCGGAGAGTGCGGTGACGATGTTCGCCCCGCCCGCGCGGAGCATCGCCTCGGCCTCGTCGAGCGCCGCGTCCCAGGAGAGCGTCTCGGAGCGGCGGACTCCGACCCTGCGGCTCGGGTCGACGACGCGGTCGCCCGCGCGCAGGTGCGTGAAGCCGAAGCGGCCCTTGTCGCACAGCCAGCCCTCGTCGATCTCCGGATGGTTGCGCGAGCCGATCCGCTTGACCTTCCCCTCGCGCGTCGTCGCCTCGACGTTGCAGCCCACGGGGCAGAGGCCGCAGACCGTCGGCACGTCCTGGATCTCCCACGGCCGCGCTTCGAACCGGTACTGCGTCGAGGTGAGTGCTCCGACCGGGCAGAGCTCGATCACGTTCCCCGAGAACGGCGCCCGGTACGGCTGATCCTCGAACGTGGCGATGATCGACTGCGACCCGCGCGCTTGTGCCACGAGTTGGTCGTCCTCGGAGACATCCGAGGAGAAGCGCGTGCAGCGGTAGCAGAGGATGCAGCGCTCGCGGTCGAGCGCGATCGTCGGCGAGATCGGGATCGGCTTCTCGAACGTGCGCTTCGGGAACGTGTTGCGGGTGACCGGTGGGCCCCAGCGGAACGTAAGGTCCTGGAGCGGGCACTCGCCGCCCTTGTCGCACACCGGGCAGTCGAGCGGGTGGTTGACGAGGATGAACTCGAGCGTCGAGTTCTGGCCGTCGGCGGCGAGCTTCGACGTCTGGGCGGTCTTGACGACCATGCCGTCGGTTGCGGTCAGCGTGCACCCGGCCTGGAGCTTGGGGATGCCCTCGACCTCGACGAGGCACATGCGGCAGGCCCCGACGGGCGCTCCGAGCCGCGGCTCGTAGCAGAAGACGGGGATCTCGATCCCGGCCGCAAGCGCGGTCTCGACGAGCCCGGTCCCCTTCGGCACCTCCACCTCGCGCCCGTCGATCGAGACAGTGACCGTTTCAGCCGCGCTCATTCAAGTCCCGTCCCCGGACCTGGTCCCATGACATGTCCCCAGAGGCCAAGTCCCCGGACCTGGTCCCGGGACATGGCTCATGCGGGCACCTCGGCGACCGGCGAATGCGTGTGCTGGTCGATTGGAGCCACGACCCCTTCGATCGAGGACCCGCCGCCGTACGGGCACCCGCCCTCGTCGATGTGCGCCTCGAACTCGGCGCGGTACTTGTCGATGTAGCTGCGGACCGGCCAGACCGCGAAGTCGCCCAGCGCGCACAGAGAGCGGCCCTCGACGCGGTCGCACACGTTGCGCAGCAGGTCGAGGTCCGCATGCTCCGCGCGACCCGACTCGATCTTGTCGAGCAGGCTGACCATCCAGCGCGTCCCCTCGCGGCACGGCGTGCACTTGCCGCACGACTCGTGCATGTAGAACTTCTCGGCCCGCAGCGCGAGCTGCACCATGCAGGCCCGGTCGTCGACGGCGATGATCGCCGCCGAGCCGAGGAACGACCCGGCCGCCTGGATCGAGTCGAAGTCCGCAGGCGTGTCGAGCTGGTCCGGCGTGAACACCGGCACCGAGGAGCCGCCCGGGATGATCGCCTTCAGCTGACGGCCGTTCGGGATCCCACCGCCGACGTCGTAGATCAGTTCGCGCAGCGTCGTTCCGAGCGGGAGCTCGTAGTTCCCCGGCCGCTCCACGTTTCCAGACAGCGAGTAGACGACGGTGCCGGGCGACGCCTCCGGGCCGATCTTCGAATACTCCGCGGCGCCGAGATCGATGATGACCGGCACGTTGGCGATCGTCTGGACGTTGTTGATCAGCGTCGGTGCCCCGTAGAGGCCTGCGATCGGCGGGAACGGCGGCCGGGGCCGCGGCTGACCGCGCTTGCCCTCGAGCGAGTCGAGAAGCGCGGTTTCCTCGCCGCAGATGTACGCGCCCGCGCCGCGATGGATGATGAGCGCCACGTCGCCGAGCACGCCCGCGTCGCGCGCCTCGTCCGCAGCCGCCTTGAGCACCTCGTACTCGGCCAGGTACTCGCCCCGGATGTAGATGAACACGTGCCGGGAGCCGATCGCGTGCGCGGCGATCAAGCAGCCCTCGATGAACCGATGTGGAACCCGGCTCATGATCTCGCGATCCTTGAAGGAGCCCGGCTCCGACTCGTCCGCGTTCGCGACGACGTATGTCGGCTTGCCCGCGGCCTCCGGCGGCTGGACGAGGCTCAGCTTGCGGCCCATCGGGAAGCCGGCGCCTCCTCGTCCGCGCAGGGTCGCGCTCGAGATCTCCTCGATGACGGCCTCACGGCTCATGCCCCGCGCCTTCTCGAGAGTCGCGTAGCCGCCGACCGCCTTGTACTCGCCGAGCTTGGTCAGGTCGCGCTCGTCCGCTCCGGCGAGGACCAGCTGCATCGTGTCAGCCATTCCGAAGCTCCTCGACGATCACTCGCACGTCCTCGGGGCGGGTGGGCTCGCGGTAGCGATGGTCGAGCACGACGACGGGCGCGTAGCCGCAGCCGCCGGCGCACTCGATCGTGCGCAGCGTGACCTTGCCGTCCCCGCTCGTCTCGCCGGGCCGGATGCCCAGCTCCTCCGAGAAGGCGTCGACGACCTGCTGCGCTCCGACGAGCGCGCACGAGAGGTTCGTGCACACCTCGACGACGTGCTCGCCGACGGGAGCCAGGTGGTACATGTCGTAAAACGACGCGACCGCCTGCACGTGCGCGGGCGTCAGGTCGAGCGCGTCGGCCACCTCGACGAGCGCCTCGGGCGGGAGCCAGCCGCCGTACTCGTGCTGCGCGAGCCTCAGCCCGCTCATCACGGCCGACTTCTTGTCCGGGTACGGCTCGGCCGCGACGCGGATCTCGTCGAGCAGACTCACCTGTCGACCTCCCCCATGACGCCGTCCAGCGACCCGACGATCGCGATCATGTCGGCGACAAGAGCGTCCGTCATGGTGGTGGCCGTGGCTTCCAGCGCGACGAACGACGGCGCGCGGAACTTGACCCGCCACGGCCTCGGCCCGCCGTCGGAGACGACGAAGCACCCCATCTCGCCGCGCGGCGACTCGACGGTGACGTAGACCTCGCCCTCGGGCACGCTGTAGCCCTCGGTGACGATCTTGAAGTGGTGGATGAGCGACTCCATCGAGGTGTGCAGCTCGTGCCGCGGCGGCAGCACGACCTTGCGGTCGTCGGCAATCCACGGCCCCTCGGGCATCCCGTCGAGGCACTGCTCGATGATCCGCACGGACTGGCGCATCTCGTCCATGCGGACGAGGTACCGGTCGTAGACGTCGCCGTTCGGATAGACGGGAATGTCGAAGTCGAGCGCCGGATACGCGAGGTACGGCCGGTCGCGGCGCAGGTCCCAGTCGACGCCCGAGGCGCGCAGCACCGGCCCCGATTGCCCGAGCGCGATCGCGTCCTCGGCCGAGAGCAAGCCGATGCCCCGCGTGCGCTCGAGCCAGATCTCGTTCCGCGACAGGATCGCCCCGTAGTCGTCGAGCGCCTTCGGCATCCACTCGACGAACTTGCGGCACTCGGCCTCGAAGCCGCGCGGGACGTCTTCGGCCAGCCCGCCCGCCTGGAAGTAGCGCGTGTGCATCCGCATTCCTGTCGCGAGCTCGGACAGGTCGAGCACCAGGTCGCGCTCGCGGAAGCAGTACCAGAACATCGAGATCGCGCCCAGCTCGAGCGCGCTCGTGCCGAGGAAGACGAGGTGCGAGTGGATCCGGTTCAGCTCGCACAGCAGCATCCGCATCCAGGTCGCCTTCGGCGGAACCTTGAGCCCGAGCAGCTTCTCGATCGCGAGCACGAACACGAGCTCGTTGTTCTGGAAGGCGACGTAGTCGATCCGCTCGGGGTACGTGATCGCCTTCCACCACGTCTTCTGCTCCATGTTCTTCTCGAAGCCGGTGTGCAGGTAGCCGATCACCGCGCGCAGCCCGACGACGCGCTCGCCGGAGAGGTCGACGACGAGCCGCAGCACGCCGTGCGTCGACGGATGGTTGGGCCCGAAGTTGACCTGGAGGACGTCCTCCGAGTCCGCGAGGTTGGCCGGCACCTGGAGCAGCGTCGGGATCGGCGCGGGAATGCGCGACCCGCTGTAGATCCGCCGTGGCTGGGTGACGGCCATCACTCGTCTCCCGAGAAGCGGACCGGCTCGCCGCCGAGCGGATAGTCCTTGCGCAGCGGATGGCCCTCCCAGTCGTCCTCCATGAGGATCCGGGTCAGGTTCGGGTGGCCGTCGAAGCGGATGCCCATCATGTCGAAGGCCTCTCGCTCGTGCCAGTCCGCGGTCGGCCACACCTCGACGATGCTGGGCACGCTCTGCCCGTCCTCGACCCAGACCTGGACGCGAACGACCTGCGCGCCAGGGATCGCCAGTAGGTGGTAGTCGACGGCGAAGCGCGCGGGCTTCGGATCGGGCGTCCGCGCGAAGCCCTGTGCGCTCTGCGGGCCGAGGTCGCGGCCGACGGCGGTCCCGTAGTAGCCGGCCACATGGCGCTCGCCCCAGCCGAGGTAGTCGACGGCCGTGATGTCGGAGAGGAAGTTGAAGCCCTCCTCGTCCCGGAGGTGCGTGCAGGCCTCGACGACGCGCGCCGGGTCGACGACGAGCGTCGTCTCGCCGTAGGCCTCCTTGCGCTCGACGAGCCCGGGGACTCCCTCGTAAGTCAGCTTGCGACCCCGCGGATCTCGTACGCGGGAGGAACTCCGGCCTTGATCTTCTCCTGGAGGCGGACGATCCCCTCGATGAGCGCCTCCGGGCGGGGCGGGCAGCCGGGCACGTGGATGTCGACCGCGACGATCTTGTCGACGCCCTGGAGGATCGCGTAGTTGTTGAACATCCCGCCGGAGCTGGCGCAGGCGCCCATCGCGATCACCCACTTCGGCTCGAGCATCTGGTCGTAGATCTGGCGGAGCGGCGCGGCCATCTTGTGCGCGACGCGGCCGGAGACGATCAGCAGGTCGGCCTGGCGCGGGGACGACCGGAAGACCTCGGCGCCGAAGCGCGCGATGTCGTAGCGCGACGAGACGATTGACATCATCTCGATCGCGCAGCAGGCGAGCCCGAACGTGTCCGGCCAGATCGAGTTGCCCTGCGCCCAGTGCACCGCCTTGGCGACGGTGGTCAGCATCAGCTTGTCCTCGAGCTCGCCGAGCTCCTGCTCGAAGACGCCGGGGCCCTTGCCGGGCCACAGCAGGCGCTCCGAGTTGAGGCCGTAGTCGGCGAGGCGCTGCTTCTTCCTCACCGCCACTTGAGGGCTCCCTTTCGCCAGATGTAGACGTAGGCCAGCGCCAGGATCGCGATGAAGAAGCCGAGCTCCGCGAACCCGAACCAGCCAAGCTTCTTGAGCACGACGCCGAGCGGGTAGAGGTAGACGAT
>VAXT01000054.1 GCA_005883245.1 Actinomycetota bacterium
GACCTCCCGCAGCGCAGGCCGCCTGATCGTTTCCAGGCCATGTGTGTCCGCGACTTCGGCGGCGGTGTCCGCAGCTCGGCGGAGGTCGCTCGAGTACACCGCGTCGAGCTCGATGTGCCTCAGCCGCGCCGCGAGCGCACGTGCCTGCTCGCGGCCCTGCTCGGTCAACGGACGATCTGCGTGCCCCTGCCAGCGCCGCGTCGCGTTCCAATCGCTCTGCCCGTGGCGGGCGAGGAGGAGGATCGTCACGGGCTGTACGCTAACCGCCCTTGGATCTCGGGCTTCGCGATCGGGTCTGCGTTGTCACCGGCTCGACCGGGGGGATCGGCTTCGCGACCGCGCGGATGCTGGCCGAGGAGGGCGCCCTCGTCGTCACGAGCGGCCGCAGCGAAGCGCCGGGCGCGGGCGAGGCGCTGCACGTCGTCGGCGACCTCGCCGAACCGGATGCGCCGGCGGAGCTGATTCACCGCGCGACCGAGCTTGGGCCTCTCGCGTGTCTCGTGAACAACGTCGGCATCGCCTACCACACCGACTTCGACGCGCTGACGGACGAGCAGTGGGACGAGATGTGGCAGCTGAACGTCATGAGCTACCTCCGGACGATCCGCGCGGCGCTGCAGGAGCTGCGCGGTCGCGGCGGTTCGATCGTCAACGTCTCCTCCACGGCCGGGAAGCGGCCTTCGACCTCGATGCCGAACTACACAGTGACGAAGGCGGCGGTGCTGTCCCTCTCACGCCTCGTTGCCGATCTCTACGCCAAGGACGGAGTGCGGTGCAACGCCGTCGCCCCCGGCCCGACGGCGACCGCTGCCTGGCTCGCACCGGGCGGGCTCGCCGACCAGCAGGCTGAGCGCACCGGGAAGTCGCGCGACGAGGTGCTCGAAGCCGTCGCCAGCGGCCGGCCGCTCGGGCGGCTCGCGGAGGCGGACGAGATCGCTGCGGTGATCGTCTTCCTGTGCTCGGACCGTGCCAGTTACGTGACGGGTTCGGCGTGGAGCGCCGACGGCGGAACCGTTCCGATCATCGTGTAGCGTCACCGCCCTTCTCGTCCCGGCCGCGGCTGGGAGTAGCCTTCGATGGTGGCCCAAAGCGCCGTCGCCAACGAGTTCGAAGCACGCATCCGCGAGCACGAAGAGTCGTGGCTCTCCCCGCCGGCCATCCGTTCCTACGAATCACGCGGGCGCGAGCGCGAGGAGGACGAATGTCGATTGCGCACGCCCTTTCAGCGAGACCGCGACCGAATCCTCCACTCGAAGGCGTTCCGCCGGTTGAAGGGCAAGACGCAGGTCTTCATCGACCCGGCCGGCGACCACTTCCGCACCCGCATGACGCACACGCTCGAGACGACCGGGATCGCACGCGGCGTCGCCCGGGCGCTGCGGCTGAACGAAGACCTCACCGAGGCGATCGGGCTCGGCCACGACATGGGCCACACACCGTTCGGCCACGCGGGCGAGGAGGCCCTCGACGCATGCCTGCGCGAGCGGTACGGGACCGGCTTCCGCCACAACGAGCAGTCGCTGCGGATCGCGGAGCAGCTCAATCTCACATCGGAGGTGCGGGACGGGATCCTCAAGCACACGGGCGAGGTCGAGCCCGAGACTCACGAGGGGAGGATCGTCCGCATCGTCGACCGCGTCGCGTACATCAACCACGACATAGACGACGCGATCCGCCACGGGATCCTCGACGCCGACGAGTTGCCGCAGGACGAGGTCGCGCTTCTCGGCCCGACCGGTTCCAGGCGGATCGACACGCTCGTCCACGACCTCGTCGAGTCGTCCGACGTGGCCGGAGATGTCGTCCAGGGCGAGGAGGTCGGCGCCGCGATGCTCTCACTGCGCAGCTTCATGTTCGAGCACGTCTACCTCGGCCCGCAGACGAGGCAGGAACACGCGCGTGCAGGCGACGCCGTGCGAAGGATCTTCGAGAGCCTCGCCGAGCGGGGTGACTCGCCGGCCGAGATCGTGGACTATCTGTCGGGCATGACCGACCGCTTCGCGCTCGACTACGCGGCCGCCATCTAGTGGCGCGCATCAAGGACACCTCCGTCGACACGGTCAAGGCCGCGGCCAACATCGTCGACCTCGTCGAGGCGCGCACGCGACTGCGGAAGGTCGGCGCGCGCTACACGGGGCTCTGCCCGTTCCACCAGGAGAAGACGCCGTCGTTCTCCGTGTCGCCGGACCGTGGGACGTACTACTGCTTCGGCTGCCAGGCCGGCGGGGACGCGATCTCGTTCGTGCGCGAGACGGAGAGCCTCGACTTCGTGGGCGCGATCGAGTGGCTCGCCGACCGCTTCAACGTCGAGCTCGAGTACGAGGAGTCCTCGCCCGAGGCCGATGCGCAGCGCAAGCGCAAGGAGCGGCTCTACTCGCTTCTCGACCAGGCGGCGACGTTCTACGAGAAGACCCTGTGGGCCGACTCCGGCAAACCCGTTCAGGAATACCTTGCGTCGCGGGGACTCGGAGAGGAGGTTTGTCGCGAATTCCGGCTCGGCCTCTCGCCGGCGAGCTCGACGCTGTCCAAGAAGGCGCGCGAGAAGGGCTTCACCAACGATGAGCTCGCCGGGGCCGGGCTCGTCACTCGGCGCGGGACTGACTACTTCCAGCAGCGGCTGATGTTTCCGCTCACCGACGCGCGCGGCCGCATCGTCGGCTTCCAGGCCCGCAAGCTGCGCGAGGACGATCCGCTGCGCGGGAAGTACGTCAACTCGCCCGAGGGCGAGCTCTTCCACAAGTCGCACATCCTGTACGGGCTCAATCTGGCGCGCGGGGCGGTAACGAAGGAAGACCGCGCGCTTGTGGTCGAGGGAAACACGGACGTGATCGCCCTGCGGCAGGCCGATCTGAAGCCGGTCGTCGCCTCGATGGGGACGGCGCTGACCGAGCAGCAGCTGCGCGAGCTCAAGCGGCTGACGCAGCGGCTCTTTCTCTGCTTCGACTCGGACGCGGCCGGCGAGGAGGCGACGCTGCGCGGCATGGAGCTGGCCGTGTCGCAGGGGTTCGAGGTGCGGGTCGTCGCGCTTCCGCGCGGCAAGGATCCCGCGGACGACCCGGCCGGCTTCGAGGATCGCCTCGGGGCCGCCGAGCCGTATGCGGTGCACCGCGTCCGGCTCGAGCTCGATCGCGCACGCGACAAGCAGCATGCGTATCTGCGCGTCCAGGACATCCTCAACGGGATTCCGGAGTCGCCCGAGCGGCACGACGCGTGGCGGCTCGCGAACGACCGGCTCGGCCTGACGGTGCAGCTGCGCGCGGCCGGGAGCGCGGCGACGGGAGCGGCGTCGTCGCCGAGGCTGATCGACGCGGGGGAGAGGCTCGAGCGGGAGGCGCTGGCAGGGTGCATCGCGCATGTGGATCTCGTGCCCGTCCTCGCGGAGATGAGCCCGGAGCACTTCGACAGCGAGCTGCACCGGCGACTCCGGGCGCATCTCGTCGACGGGGGCGAGGAGGAGGCGGATCTCGTCCCGCTGATCGCCGAGCTCGACGCGCGCGCGGCCGCGGAAGCGATCGACGAG
>VAXT01000055.1 GCA_005883245.1 Actinomycetota bacterium
TTCTTCCGCATCGAGCGGCCGATCACGCAGACCTTGCGCCCGGTCTCGACCGCGACGTCCACGGCCTGCTGCATCCGGTGCACGTTCGAGGCGAAGCTCGCGATGAGCACGCGTCCTTCGCGCACCGGGATGATCTGCCGGAAGGCCTCGCCGACGAGCCGCTCGGAGCCGGTCACCCCGGGACGCTCGGCGTTCGTGGAGTCGCCCAGCAGCAGGTCGACGCCCTGGTTGCCGATCTCCGCGAGCCGGCCGACGTCGGTCCGGAGCCCGTCGACCGGCGTGTGGTCGAGCTTGTAGTCGCCCGTGTGCAGGACGCGCAGGCCACCCGCTTCGAGCATGATCGCGACCGTGTCGGGCACCGAGTGCGCCATTCGCACGAACTGGACTTTGAACGCCCCGATCGCGACCGGCGGCTCGCCGGGCACCGCCTCCTTGAGCTCGGTCGCATGCAGCAGCCCGTGCTCGTCGAGCTTCGGCTGAAGGAGGCCGAGGGTTAGCCGCGTGCCCCAAACCTCCGGCACGCTCATCTCCCGCAACAGGTACGGGAGAGCGCCGACGTGGTCCTCGTGGGCGTGCGTCAGGAGCACCGCGCGGATCCGTCGCTCGCGCAGGTACGAGAAGTCGGGCAGGACGAGATCGACCCCCAAATGCTCGTCGCGGGGGAACGCCAAACCGGCGTCGACGACCACGAGCTCGTCGCCGAGCTCGTACACCATGAGGTTCTTGCCGACCTCGCCGAGGCCGCCGAGCGGGGTGATCCGCAGTCGAGACATGGCCTGAAGTATCACTTGCGGGCCGCCAAAAGGGTGAGCACAATTCACCCGTCAGAGGGAGGGAGAGGCCGCGGCCAATCTTCATCCTAAGACGAGCCTCGCCCCCCGAGGCGAGAACAATCCGTCGAAGGAGCTCACATTGCTGCGGTACGAATGGCTTCACAGGTTCGGGTTGCTGGCGTGTCCCCTGGGCATTGCGCCAAGCGCCATCAAGTGGCCCTAAGCAACCCCTGCGTCTTCCTTAGCTAGAGGAGACCGCGTGCCGACTCCGGCGCGCGGTCTCTAGGCGCGTACGGGAGCGGTCAGGCCGACGCCTTCGAGCGCCGACCGAACGACTCGGAGCTCCTCTTCGGTCGCTTCGACGAGCGGCAGGCGCAAGCCGCCGACCTCGTGGCCGAGCAGGTTCAGCGCCGCCTTGACCGGGATCGGGTTGATCGTCACCCCGAGCGCCTCGACGAGCGGCGCGAGCTCCTCGTCGATCGCGCGCGCCGACTCGACGTCGCCCTCCTTGTAGAAGCCGATCATCTCCTTGACCCGCCCGGGGACGAGATTCCCGTGCACCACGACCCCGCCCACGCCTCCGACCTCGAGGAACGGGTAGACGAGATGGTCGCTGCCCGCGTAGAGCTCGAGGCCTGTCTCGTCGACGATGCGCTGCGCCTGGTCGAGCTCCTCGGTCGCCTGCTTGACGGCCCTGACGGTCGGGATCGTGGCCAGCTCGGCCAGCGTCTCGGGCTCGATGTTGACGACGACGCGCTGCGGGATGTTGTAGACGATGATCGGCTTGTCGCTGGCCGCGGCGATCGCCTTGAAGTGCTCGACGATGCCGCGCGGCGGCGGCTTGTTGTAGTAGGGCGTGACGACGAGGTAGCCGTCGACGCCGAGCCGGTGGGCTTGCTCGGTCAGGTGCACCGAGTGGGCGGTCGAATAGGTCCCGGTGCTGGCGATCACGGTCGCCCTCTCCCCCACCTCGTCCACTGCTGCGGACCAGAGCTGGAGCTTCTCCTCGTCGGAAAGGGTCGGCGACTCGCCGGTCGTCGCGGCGACGACGAGCCCGTCCCCACCGCCGTCGATCACGTGCCGCGCGAGCGCACGGAACCGGTCGTAGTCGACGGCTCCGTCCTTGTCGAACGGCGTCACGATCGCCGTCAGAACCTCGCCGAGCACGGGCCTCATCCTACTTGTGCGCGGCCGCCGCAGGCATCGGATCAGGACGGCTCTCTCAAGAGGCTCTCGAGCCCAATTGTCAGCCCGGGCTCGAGATCCCGCAAGCGCTCGAGGGCAAGCAGGACACCGGGGACGTACGCCTCGCGCGAGAACGCGTCGTGGCGGATGGTGAGCAGCTCTCCCGCCTGCGAAAGGAGCACCTCCTGGTGCGCGACGATGCCCGGCAGGCGGACGGAATGGATCGGCACATCGCCGCCCATGGCCTCCGCGGTCGCCTTTGCCGTGCCAGACGGCACATCGATCTTCGTCTCGTGGTGCAGCTCGACGATCTCAGCGCGCGGCATGTGTCCTGCCGCCTCGGCTGCGAAGCGCATCATCAGGACCGCGCCAACGGCGAAGTTCGGCGCGTAGAACACCGGGAGGCCGCTCTCCAGCGCTTTTGCCTCCACCCCTGCGGTATCCCAACCTGACGTCCCGACGACGCAGGGCACGCCCTTGTCGAGCGCGCTCTCGATGTTGGCGACGACCACGTCCGGCGCCGTGAAGTCGACCATCGCCTCGGCCGAGCCCAACTCGACGAGCTCGTGCCCGGCCTCCTCCAGCGCCGGCCCGAGCAGCGAGCCAACTTTCCCGCCCGCCCCGAAAAGCTTGACCTTCACGCCGCTGCGCGAGCGGGCAGCTCGGGTGTTATCCGCTGCACGGCGTCGCGGAACCGCTCCTCGCCCGGCCCGATCCCCGAAGCCGAGAACTTCTCCGGCGCCAGCAACACGCCCGCGAGCTCGGACACCGCCTCCGGTGTGACCGCGTCGATCTCGGCCGCGATCCGGTCGATCGACAAGAGCTCCGTGTCCGAGATCAGCGACTTGCCGAGCCGGCTCATCCGGTTCGACGTCGACTCCATCGAGAGCAGGATCCGACCCTTCAGGTTCTCCTTGGCACGCTCGCTCTCGCCGTTGCGGAGCCCGCCCTCTGCGACCTCGGCGATCTGCTCGTTGGCGATCTCGAGGCAGTCGGCGAGGTTCTCTGGGCGCGTCCCGACGTAGAACCCGATCAGCCCGCTGTCCGTGTACTGGGAGGCGAACGTGTAGACGGAATAGGCCATGCCCCGCTTCTCGCGGATCTCCTGGAAGAGCCGCGACGACGCGGATCCGCCGAGCAGCGCGTCGAGCACGGACGCGGCGAAGCGGCGGCGGTCGGAACGCGCGATCCCGGGCGCGCCGACACAGACGTGGTACTGCTCCGTCCGCTTGCGCTGGAAGCGGACGCTCGGGCGAGGAGCTCTCACCAGCGGGCTGCGCAGGCGTGGCCCCTTGCCGGGAGCCTTGCCCTGCTTTCGCTCCGCCTTCTCGAGCAGTGCGACGAGATCGTCGTGCTTCAGGTTCCCGGCGGCAGCGACGACGACGTTTCCCGCCTGGTACATCGTCTGGTGGTAGCTCGTCAGCGCGCGCCGGCCGACGGACGAGATCACGTCCGCGGTCCCGATCACCGGGCGACCGAGTGGGTGGTCGCCAAACACGGCCTCGCTCATCAGATCGTGGACGAGCTCGTGCGGCGTCCAGCGCCTGGTCAAGGTGATGGTCGGCCACGCGTACGTAGACGAGCGTGTGCTCCCGCGAGGTGGCCGCGTTCAGCTCGCCGCCGAGGGTGTCGAAGATCTCGGCGATGTCCTGCGCGGAGTACGAGCGCGTGCCCTTGAAGAGGAGGTGCTCGATGAAGTGCGAGACGCCGGCCTTGGACGGCGTCTCGTCGCGAGAGCCGGCCCCGATCCAGAAGCCGAGCGCGACCGACCGCACGCTCGGAATCCGCTCCGTGATCACGCGCTGGCCGGAATCGAGCTCGCTCAGGACGTACTTCTGCACGGGCGGATCGTAGTTGCTACCCGGCCGGGCGAACGAACAGCCGTGGCAGGCCGCAGGCAGCTTTTCGAAGGTCTTCATCTCGGACGCGCTCGGCCCTTCGACGCAACCGGCGGCCGCCGGTCGCCCAGATGAGAGACACGTTCCCGCGCCGGACGTGTTGGAACACGTAGCCGCCGAAGTTCGCGCTCAGCGTCGAGACGTCGAACTCCTTCGCCTACTTCACGTCGGGATGGAACCGCAGGAACGCCCAGAGATGCGCTCCTTCGAGCCGCCGCACCCGGCCAGCAGCGCCGCCGCGAGGACGGCGCCGATGACCGAGAGATGCTTCGACCTAGCTAGCCGTCCCTCCGCGGGCCACGGTTCCGGCCCCGTCCACCGCCGCCGTCGCGCCTGGGAGGCCGCTCCGAGCGCTCGCGAGGCGGGGCGTCCTTCGCCCGCTCGATCAGCTCCGCGGGCTGGACGAGCGACCCGTTCTCGTGCTTCGCAACGAGCTTGAGGCCGATCCGGCCGCGCTCCTTGTCGACCTCCTGGACGATGACGTCGAGCGTGTCGCCGCGCGAGATCACGTCCTCGATGTGGCCGACCCGGCCCGGGCCGACGTTGGAGACGTGCAAGAGCCCGTCCGTGCCCTTCTTCAGCTCGACGAAGGCGCCGAAGTCGGTCGTCTTCACGACCTTGCCGG
>VAXT01000056.1 GCA_005883245.1 Actinomycetota bacterium
GATCCCTTCGAAGGCGAGCATGTACGAGCGCCTCCGGCCCATCCGGTTGCGGTACCGGACGTAGATCCGCTCGCCGTCGGTGCCGTACAGGAAGAGGTCCTGCTCGTCCGCGGTCAGCTCCTGCCACGGCTTGTCGAGGTCGATCTCCCACTTGTCCGCGATCCCCTGGATGACCGCCTCGTAGAAGCTCGAGCTCCCGGTCGACCACGGGACGAGCGCGCCTTCGCCGATCGAGAGCGTCGGGTCGGGTACGAGCAGGTCGGGGTCGATCTCCTGCTGAGCTCCGAGGCCGGTGCAGCGCGGGCACGCGCCGTGGGGCGAGTTGAACGAGAAGATCCGCGGCTGGAGCTCGGGCAGCGAGACGCCGTGCTCCGGGCACGCAAAGCGCTCGGAGAACGTCAGCTCCTCGCCGTCCACGATGTCGATTACGACGAGCCCTTCGGCAAGCGAGATCGCGGTCTCGATCGACTGCGCGAGCCGCGTGCGCAGGTCCGGCTTCATGACCAGCCGGTCGACGACGACCTCGATCGTGTGCTTGAACTTCTTGTCGAGGACGATCTCCTCTTCGAGCAGCCGGAGCTCGCCGTCGACCTTCACACGCGTGAACCCGTCCGCGCGGAGCTCCTCGAAGACGTCCTTGTACTCGCCCTTGCGGTCGCGGACGACCGGGGCGTTGACGGTGAACTTCGTGCCCTCCTCGAGCCTCAGCACCTGGTCGACGATCGCCTCGATCGACTGTCCCGCGATCGGCCGGCCGCAGATCGGGCAGTGCGGCCGCCCGATGCGCGCGTAGAGCAGGCGCAGGTAGTCGTAGATCTCGGTCACGGTGCCGACGGTCGAGCGCGGGTTTCGCGACGTCGTCTTCTGGTCGATCGAGATCGCCGGCGACAGGCCTTCGATCGAGTCCACGTCGGGCTTCTCCATCATCTGGAGGAACTGCCGCGCGTACGCGGACAACGACTCGACGTAGCGGCGCTGACCCTCGGCGTAGATCGTGTCGAAGGCGAGCGATGACTTCCCCGAGCCGGACAGCCCGGTGATCGTGACCAGCTTGTTCCGCGGCAGCCGGACGTCGATGTCCTTCAGGTTGTGCTCGCGGGCGCCGTGAATTACGAGCTCGTCGGAAGCCATAACCGACCCAGTCTACCCAGGCGGGTCGGATCGAACAAGTGTTCGCTTTGCCTACGAAGCGAGCCGTTCGACCAGGTCGCAGACGTCGCTCGGATGGGCGATGTGGCGGACTGCGAGCGGCCCGACGAGGACCGTTCCGTAGCCGAAGAGCTGGCCGAGGAGCGTCTGGTCGATCTCGACGGCCTCTACCGTCTTCAGGCGCACGGCCCTCGTGCGTCGGTGGAGCGTGCCGTTCAGCAGGTACACCTTCTCGGTCGTCACGACCAGACGCGTTCGCTCCCACTGCCAGACCGCCCGCAGCGTGAAGAAGGCGCCCGCGGCAATGAGGACGGCGCCGATCACGGCGGCCGGGGCGAACGGGACGAGCAGCGCGGCGACCCCCAGCGCGACGAGCAGGGCTGAGCGAAAGATCGGACGCGCGAGCACTGCCCCGTGGAGGCGGGCGTCCAGATACACCTCCTCGTCCCGGCGAGGGCGCATGGGGCGCCGCTTCAACGAGCGAACGACGTTTCCTGCCGTTTGCGCAGCCTCGGAAACGGCGAAAACGCCTGCATGAAGCAGACAGCCGGCCGCGTTGCGCTCGCGACCCTAGTCGCCGTCGGCGTCGTCGCCGGCGTGCTCGCGCTCTGGAAGCTGAAGGTGCTGATCGCGCTCCTCTTCCTGGCCTTCATCGTCGCCGCCGCGATGCGACCGAGCGTGGAGTGGCTGCGGCAGCGACGCATCCCCCGCGGGCTCGGGATAGCGCTCCACTATCTCGCTCTCGCAGGAGTGGTGAGCCTGCTCCTATGGCTCGTCGCTCCGCGGGCGGCGGATCAGATCGAGACGGCAGTCGGCGGGAACTCGCTGCGCGCGGAGGCGCGTCAGCAGACCGGGTGGAAGCATGATGCGCTGCTCGCCGTGGACCGTTGGCTACACGACCTGCCAAGCGCGGGAAACCTCGTCAACCACGCGCTCGACGCTACCGTGCTCGGCTTCGAGATCCTCGTTGGCCTCTTCTTCGTTCTCGCTGCGGCCGCTTACTGGGTGTTCGAGCGGAACCGGGCGATTGCGCTCGTCGTGGCGCTCCTGCCACGCGACAAGCGGCGCGTCGTTCGCGACACCTGGGATCTGATCGACCTCAAGCTGGGCGCGTACGTCCGCGGGCAACTGATCCTGATCTGCGCCGTCGCGACGGTCCTCTCGGCGGCGTTCTTCGCGATCGGGCTCCCGTACTGGCTGCTCGTCGGAGTGTTCGCGGGAGTCGTGGAGATCGTCCCCGTGATCGGTCCGCTCACGGCCGGCGCGCTCGCGGTCGGGGTCGGGCTCACCGAGTCGTGGCAGCTCGCGCTCGCAGCCGGCTTGGTCGTGCTCGCGGTGCGGCTGCTCGAGGACTACCTCGTGATCCCGAACGTCCTCGGAGACGCGGTTGGGCTCTCGCCGCTGGTCGTGCTCGTCTCGGTGGCCGCGACCGCGATCCTGTTCGGCGGCTGGGCCGTGCTGCTGGCGATCCCGCTCGCGGCCGTCGTGGCGACGCTCGTCAGCGTGATCGTGCTCGAGAAGGACCCGGCGGAAGAAGACGTCCCCGCGGTCCTATTCCCGGCCAAGGACGCCGAAGGCTGACTCCGATAGTTCCAAGTAACAACCTGTTCAAGGGGATAGCTCGTGTCTGGGGCGCCGCCAGGACTCGCGGAGACGGGCTTCGCCCGGCTCGGCGAGCCCGCCAGGCGCGAGCTAGGCCTTGCGCCAGCGGCCGAAGACGAGGCCGCCGAGGGTGAAGCCGATGCTGAACGTCCCGATCGCGAAAGCCCCGATCGTCGCCGCCTTGCGTGCGCCGGCGAGGGACTCCCAGCGACCGAGCGCCTCTTGCTCTTCCATCGTCAGCGGCTCTCCGCGCCGCTTCTTGCGCAGCGCGCCGCCTGCCCGCAGACCGAGATAGAGGTCGTCGAAGATCTCGGTAGGCTCGT
>VAXT01000057.1 GCA_005883245.1 Actinomycetota bacterium
GAAGCTGATGCGCGACGCGAAGCTCTTCCAGATCTACGAGGGCACATCGCAGATCCAGCGGCTGGTGATCGCGAGAGAAATCTTCTTTCCCCGCGATTAAAACCGGCCTGCGCCGTCTATACACTGGTCAACTTGTCGGTTCGGGTAGCTCACCTTCCCCGCGACCGCCGGCGTAGGCGTGCGCGCGTTCGGCTCCTCTGGCAGTGGAGCCTCTTCGTCGCGATCGTCGTCATGTTCGGCGCGATCGCCCTCGGGCTCGCATTCGCCGGCTCACAAGAGCGGCTGCCCGCCGGAACGCAGATCGCGGGCGTCGACGTCTCCGGACTGACGGCCGGCCAGGCCCGGTCGCTGCTCGAGAAGCGTTCCCGTGAGCTGGCGAGCGTCCCGGTCGTCTTCACGGGCGCCGGGAGGCACTGGCGCGTGAAGCCGAACAGGGTCGTCGTGGACGTCGACTGGGGCGCCGCGGTCGAGGCTGCCCAGCGGCAGGGCGAGGGCTTCGGGCCGTTCCGCGGGCTGAAGCGCCTCGGCGTGCGCGTCTTCGGCGGCGAGGTCGTCCCGACGAGCCGGATCTACGAGTCGGCCGTCGACAACTACATGGCCAGGTTCGCCCGCGGGGTCGACAGCGCGAGCGTAGAGCCGTCGCTCGTGCTGCGCGGCTCCCAGCCTGAGATCGTCCCCGGACGGAACGGGCGCCTGCTCGACCGCCCCGCGGCCGAGAAGGTCTTCGTCCAGGGGCTGACGGCTCTCTCCCGCAAGCCGGTCGCCGTCCCGCTGAAGATCGACCGGACGCACCTCACGACGCAGGACCTCGCGGGCGCGAAGGTGAAGGCCGAGACTGCGCTCTCGGGGCCCGTCGACGTCGCCTACGGCCCGGGGGGCTGGCACCTCAGCGTCGCAAAGATCTCCCGCCTCCTCGAGTTTCCGAGCAACGGCGACACCGAGCTCCGGCTCTCGGGCACGCGGGCCGACCGTTTCTTCGCGAACCTCAAGAAGCGCGTCGAGCACGCGCCCAAGGACGCGACGTTCGCGATCGGCTCGCGGAACATCGTCCGGGTAGTCCCCGCGCAGGCCGGGCGCACCCTGGACATGCAGGCGACGACCCGCAACCTGATGGCCGCGCTCCTGTCGCCGACGAGCCGCAAGGCGAACCTCGCCGTGACGACGGCGTCCCCGGAACGGACGACCGCCGATGCGCGGGTGATGGGCATCACGGGCCTCGTCGGCGCCTACGAGACGTTCTACGGCGGCGTCGCGAACCGGATCCACAACGTGCAGCTCGTCGCGCACCTGATCGACAACCACTTCATCGCACCGGACGAAGAGTTCTCGTTCAACGCGACGACCGGCGAGCGTTCCGAGGACAAGGGCTTCCTGGAGGCGCCGGTGATCATCAACGGCGAGCTCAAGACGGGCCTCGGCGGCGGCGTCTGCCAGGTTTCGACGACGACCTTCAACGCGGCGTACGAGGCCGGACTGCCGATCACCGACCGGACGAACCACGCGCTGTACATCAGCCACTACCCGCAGGGGCGCGACGCGACCGTCAACTATCCCGACACCGACCTCAAGTTCGTCAACGACACGGGCCACTGGCTGTGGTTGCGAACGTTCGTCAGCTCGTCGTCGCTGACGGTGGCCCTCTACGGGACGCCGCAGCACCGCAAGGTCGAGAGCGAGGTCTCGCCGCTCGTCGTCACCGGGCAGCCGCCGGTGAAGCGGGTTCCCGATCCGAACCTGACTATGGGCGCGACCGTGCTCGACGAGTCGGGCTCGCCCTCGCGCTCGACGAGCGTCAGGCGGAAGGTCTTCAGCTCGAGCGGCAAGCTGCTCTACGACCACACCTGGTACTCGGCTTACTCGGCCGAGCCGCGCGTCATCCGGTACGGGACGAAGCCGAAGGCCGAGCCGCCTCCACCTCCGCCTCCGCCCCAGAAGAAGAAGAACCCACCGCCCCCGCCACCTCCTCCCGTATCGCCGCCTCCCGCCGGCCCGAACGGCTAGGACTCGGCTTCGGCGATCGCCTCCGCCAGCCAGGCGGGGACGCGCGTCGGCTTGTGGTCGCCGACCGACACGCACGCGTGGGTCGTCCAGCCGTCCGCGACCCTGGATCCGTCCCGCTCGACCGAGTAGTCGAAGCGGAAGCGCGCACCCCGCACGTCGCCGCACCGTGCGCGAATCGTGAGCCGGTCGTCGAAGCGCGCCGCGTCGGCGTAACGGGCGTGAGCCTCGAGCGTCAGGGCGTCGACGCCCTCCTCGCGGAGCCCCGCGTAGCCGCCTCGGAAGCGCCGCAAGTACTCGATCCTCGTCACCTCGAACCAGACGAGGTAGGCGGCATGGTGCGCAACGCCCTGCGCGTCGGTCTCGGCGAAACGGACGGTCACCTCGTTGGCGAACTTGAAGCTCACGAGGCCGTAGCATCGCAGCGGTGTCCGTGGAGCGTCTCGCCGAGCTGATCCGTGAGCGTGCGCCCTGCGTCGTCCTCACCGGCGCCGGTGTCTCGACCGAGAGCGGGATCCCGGACTTCCGCTCGCCGACCGGGATCTGGGCGGACGTCGACCCGATGGAGTACGGGTCGCTGCGCGCCTTCCAGGCCGACCCGGAGAAGATCTGGAGCTTCTATGCGAGGCGGATCGAGATGCTCACGGGCGCGGAGCCGAACGAAGCCCACTACGCGCTCGCCGAGCTCGAGCGCCGCGGCTACGTGAGGGCGGTCGTGACGCAGAACATCGACCTGCTGCACAGCCGCGCGGGTAGCCGCGAGGTGGTCGAGGTGCACGGCTCGATCAGAACGGCCTCCTGCCCGGCCTGCCGCGCGTCCCATCCGCTCGACGAGTCGTTGCTCCCGCTGCCGCGCTGCCCGGACTGCGGCGCCGTGCTCAAGCCGGACGTCGTCTTCTTCGGCGAGCTCCTGCCGCGGGCGGCGATCGACCGTGCCTACGAGCTCGCCCGCGGCACGCGGCTGCTGATCGTCGTCGGTTCGACGCTCGAGGTCTATCCGGTTGCCGACCTGCCGCTCGAGACCGTTCGCGCCGGCGGCTCGTTCGCGATCGTCAACCGCGGCCCGACGGCGCTCGACGGCCGGGCGGTCCTCAATGTCGACGGATCGGCGGGCGAAACGCTGCACGAGCTGGCGACGGTTCTCGGTTGACGCTGCGGGGACTCTGGGTATAGGACGGTCGTCGGGAGAAACCCCCCTGCGAGGGAGAGAAGGAAGCATGAAGAAAGCCCTTGCGGAGGACTGGCCGTGATCGCAGTCCTTCTCGCCGGCACGTTCGCGGGAGCCGCGCGCGCATCGGAGGGCGGCAACCTCGACTGCAGCGAGGCGTGGTCGCTCTGCGCCGAGCCGGAGAGCTCGATCGGCTACAACAGCGAGTACACGGGGCACGACGAGCCGTCGCTGCTCTTCTACTCGAACCGGGCCGGCTCGGGTAACTCGCGCCTACGACCACACGCTGCCCGAGGAGTCGCACGTGATGCCGAACCAGGCCGGCACCGGTGGAACCTGGAACTTC
>VAXT01000082.1:0-13093 GCA_005883245.1 Actinomycetota bacterium
GTGGGTGCGGAGCCAGGGATCGAGGAGCATGCCGTCGGGCCGGCGCCACTCGATGTAGCGCTCGATCGGGGTCAGCGGGTACTTGTCCTTGAGGTTCGGCCGCACGGGCGCGATCAGCGTGTCGAGACCGTGTGCGCGGCCGATCTCGGCCATTCGCTTGATCATTCGGCCGCTCAGACCCTGGCCGCGATACTCGGGCGCGATCAGGATCTGAAGCGCGCAGAGCGCGTTCGGCGGCGGGGCATCGTCCGCGAAGCGGGCCTCGACGACCCCGTCGACACCGTCGTCGAGAAGCGTGGCCGCATCCCCGTCCCAGGTCGCCGGAATCGCGTTCCCCCCGCCGACGACCTCCTCGCGCTCGTCGTCCCACGCGTAGAACTGGAAGTCGGCGTACTCCGAGATGACGCGGTCGAAGAGCCGCTCGAGCACCGCGTCGTGGTACATGAACTCGGGCCAGATGCCCCGTTCGAGGCTGGCGATGTGCGGCTGCTTGCCGGGTCGCTCGGCGCGGGTCGGAAATTGGAGCGCCATGTCAGCCGGAGCGTCTCAGAAGCGCGATCGCCTGCGCGGCGAGGCCCTCCCCACGCCCCGTAAAGCCGAGCTCGTCGGTCGTGGTCGCCCGCACGGTCACCCTGTCGATCTCGACGCCCATCGCGCCCGCGAGCCGACCGCCCATCGCAACACGCACATCGGCGATCCGCGGACGCTCCCCGATCAGGACACAGTCGGCGTTTACGAGCTCGAACCCACCCATCCGGACGACTTCGTAGCTCCGCTGGAGGAGCCGGATCGACGAGACGTCGAGCCACTGCGGATCGGCGGACGGGAAGAGCTCGCCGATGTCGCCCTTGCCCGCCGCGCCGAGGATCGCGTCGATGAGGGCGTGCGCGATCACGTCACCGTCCGAGTGGCCGGCGAGCCCGGGCTCACCGGGGAAGTCGACGCCCGCGAGCACGAGCGGGATTCCCTCCTCGAAGCGGTGCGCGTCCACCCCGAGCCCGATGCGGAGGTCGCTCACCCGAGCGGCTCCTGTCGCGCCTCGCGGCGATTGAATAGCGTGACCGTTTCGTAACCGGCCGACTGCGCGTGCTCAATGGCGCGGTCGAGGTCGCGGCCGACGTTCTGGGGGACGTGCGCGTCGGAAGCGAGCGTGATGGGGAGACCCCGTTTCCGCGCTGCGGACAGGAAGGCTGGACTCGGGTAGAGCTTCCCGTGTGGCTTGTGCAGACCGGCGCTGGAGACCTCGATCGCGACGCCCTCCAGCGACCCTGCTAGCTCGTCCCAGTCCCAGTCGATCTCGGCGCCGTGGAACTTCACGAGGTCGGGGTGCGCGAGTGAGTCGAAGAGCCCGCTTCGCGCAGCCTGACCGAGCGCCCCATAGTACCGGCGCCAGGCCTGCTCGGGCCCGACCGAGTCGACGAGGCTCGGCTCGGCGTCGATCCCGAGGCCGGCGAGGAAATGGATCGATCCCAGGACGTAGTCCCACGGGTACGGCGCGAGAGCCTCGGCCGTCTCCTCCTCACGGCCGGGCTCGTAGTCGACCTCGATCCCGAGCTTGACCGGGTAGTCGCGGCGCTTCGCCTCGACGACTGCGTCCACGTACGGCTCGATGTCGTAGACGCAGCGCTCGAGGTGGTACCGCATCGTCCACAGCGTGCGGGTCTGTTCGAAGTAGTAGATGTGCTCCGTAAACCCGATCTCGTCGATCCCGCGCTCGGACGCCTGCTCCACGAAGCGCTCGACGGCCTCGACCGTGTGCTCGATCGACTCGTCCGACGCGCGGAGGTGCATGTGGTAGTCGACGATCACAGCCAGGAGGCGACGAGCTCGAGGTCGGCAGGTGTCGTCACCTTGAGCAGCCGCGGGTCGCCCTCGACCACGCGCACGCGGCCGCCTTTCGCTTCCACGAGCGAAGCGCAATCGGTCGACCTGGTCACCGTTTGTGGCAACGTCGAGAAGGCGTCTCGGAGGACTGGGGCGACGAACGCCTGCGGGGTCTGCACGGTGACGAGGCCCTCGCGCTCGAGCGTCTCGGCGACCTCCTCGCCGTCGACTCGCTTCACGGTGTCCGAAACAGGCAGGACCGGAACTGCGCCGTCCCAGCCGTCGCCGAGCGCCGTGATCACCCGCTGGATCACGTCGTCCGCGACGAGCGGCCGCGCCGCGTCGTGCACGACGACCACGGTTGCCTCCGCCGGCACCTGAGCGAGGGCCGCCCGGACCGACTCGCTCCGGGTGGCGCCGCCCGTCACCGTCCCGGCGACCTTTCCGGCCGCAACCTCTTCCGCGACCAGGATGCAGGGCTCCTCCCACTCCGGCGGAGCCGCGACGACGATCCCCTCGATCCACTCCGAGGCGTCGAGTCGCTCCAGCGGCTCCGCGACGAGCGGCCGGTCGTTCAGCGAGGCGAACGCCTTCGGGCGATCGAGCCCGAGCCGCTCACCGCTTCCCGCCGCCGCCAGAATCGCCCAGACGCTCATGCGCGCCGAGGTTACTAAGGAGAATAGGAGTGGCGTGCCCGAGTACCCGGAAGTCGAGCCCTTCGACAGCGGCCTGCTCGGGGTCGGCGACGGCAACCTCGTCTACTGGGAGCTTTGCGGCAACCCCGACGGCAAGCCGGCGGTGGCCTTCCACGGCGGTCCCGGCTCGGGCTGCTCTCCCTGGTGGCGGACGCTCTTCGACTCGAGCGCCTATCTGACGGTGCTCTTCGACCAGCGGAACTGCGGCCGCAGCCGGCCCCACGCAAGCGATCCGGCGACCGACCTGCGCGCGAACACGACGCAGAACCTGATCGCCGACGCCGAGCTCCTTCGTGGGCATCTCGGCATCGAGCGGTGGCTCGTCCTCGGCGGCTCGTGGGGCAGCACGCTCGGTCTCGCCTACGCCGAGACGCATGCCGAGCGTGTCACCGAGATCGTCCTGTGCGCGATCACGACCGGCCGGCACACGGAGTTCGACTGGCTGTTTCGCGGCGGCCTCGCACGATTCTTCCCGGAGCAGTGGGCGCATCTCGTGGACGCTCTGCCGCCAGACGACCGCGCAGACGTTGTCGCCGGATACCACCGGCTGCTGAACGACCCCGATCCCGAGGTGCGCGGCCACGCCGTCGAGGCCTGGTGTCTGTGGGAGTCCGCGACGCCTGCGTGGCCGCCGACCGACGGGCTCGCCGAGCGATTCCAGGATCCGGAGTACGCGCTCGCCTTCGCGCGCATCGTCACGCACTACGTCGTGCACAACGCGTGGCTGGAAGACGGGATCCTGCTCCGGAACGCGGACCGCCTTCGCGACATCCCCGGCGCACTGATCCACGGCCGGTTCGACTTCCAGGCGCTGCTCGAGAACGCCTACGCGCTCAGCCGCGCGTGGCCCACGGCGAAGCTCGTCGTCGTCGACGACGCCGGCCACATGCCGACGGGTGAGGTCACGCGGGAGCTCACCCGCGCGACCGACGGGTTCCGCTGAGCGCTTCGGAGCCCGCTAGGCCTTAGCTGCGACCTTGGCGCGGGTCTTCTTCGTGCCGACGCCCGCGAGGATGTCGTCGAGCCACTCGGCGGCCTCTTCCTCGTCCATGCCCTTCGCGTACATGAGCTCGGAGACGAGGATCTTCTTCGCCTTGACGAACATCTGCTTCTCGCCCGTCGAGAGGCCCTTCTCGTGGTCGCGCAGCGACAGGTTCCTGACGACCTCCGCGAGCTCGAAGATGTCACCGGTCTTCATCTTGTCGCGGTTGTGCTTGAACCGACGATTCCAGTTCTTGGGCATCGTCGTCCCGCTCCCGCGCAGCGCCTTCAGCACCTGTTCGACGGTCGTCTCGTCGATCACTTTCCGGAGGCCGACGCGGTCGGCGTTCTCGGTCGGGACCTGCACGGTCATGTCGTTGTGCAGGATCTGGATCTGCAGGTATTCGCGCTCTTCTCCGAGCACAGTCCGCTTTTCTTTCTTGACCACGGTGCCCGCGCCGTGGTGCGGATACACGACCTTATCGCCGACTTTGTACAAGCCCGACCTCCCCATTCCGTGTGGTTTCAACAAGCGGCCGGCGGGTGGACTACCGCCGGCGCGTGAGATCTAGGATAGCAAAAGATGCTGGAAAAGGCCACTTTTTTGGGCTTCAGGACGAAAAACTCCTGCTCAGAGCGAACTACGCGGCCGCCGGCTCCGCCTTGTCGAGGGCCGCGGAGACGGCTCGGCGCAACGTCTCGGCCTCGACGAGGGACACCTTCGCGCGAGCGTCCGTGCCTTTCGGCACGATCACCGCGGCGAGCCCCAGCTTGGCGCACTCCTGCGCGCGCCGTTCCGCCTGGGTCGCCGGTCTGAGGCGCCCGGTGAGGCCGACTTCTCCGAAGGAAGCGGTCGAGGCCCTCAGCGGCACCCCCTTCGCCGCCGACGCGATCGCCAGGGCAACCGCCAGGTCCGCCCCAGGCTCGTCGATGCGCACCCCGCCCGCGACGTTGACGAACACGTCCGCCTGGCCGAGCGCAAGCCCCGCGTGACGCGAGAGCACCGCGACGATCATCGCGAGCCGCTTCGGGTCGACCCCCGTGCCCACCCGGCGCGGCATCGCGAGGTCGGTCTGCGAGACGAGCGCCTGGATCTCGAGCAGGAGCGGACGCGTGCCTTCGAGCGCGCATGCGACGGCCGCCCCCACCTCGCCGTCGCTCTGGCCGAAGACGGCGGACGGGTCCGGAACCCCCTGCAGGCCCGTGCCGGTCATCTCGAAGACGCCGAGCTCGTTCGTCGAGCCGAAGCGGTTCTTCGCAGCGCGCAGTACGCGGTGCGCGTGGTACCGGTCGCCCTCGAACTGAAGGACGCAGTCGACGAGGTGCTCGAGCACGCGCGGGCCGGCAACCGAGCCGTCCTTCGTCACGTGCCCGACGAGGAAGAGCGCGACACCGGCCTCCTTGCCGACACGCAGAAGTCGCGCGGCGGCCTCCCGCACCTGGGCGACCGAGCCCGGCGCCGACCCGATCTCGGCCGAGTAGAGCGTCTGAATCGAGTCGATCACGCAGACGTCCGGCCGCTCGCGCTCGAGCGTCGCGCAGACGGCGTCGAGGTTCGTCTCGGCGAGAATCTCGACCTGCTCCGCGCCGCCGAGCCTCGCCGCGCGCAGCTTGACCTGCGCTGTCGACTCTTCTCCGGTCACGAGCAGGGCGCGGCGGTCGCGCGAGATCGTCGCGAGGGCGCTCAGCAGAAGCGTGGACTTTCCGACTCCAGGCTCGCCGCCGACGAGCACGAGCGACGCGGGAACCAGCCCGCCGCCGAGCACGCGGTCGAGCTCCGGAACTCCCGTCGGAATCCGCGACGCCTCCTCGATCTCGACCTCGGCCAGTCGCAGGATCGGCTTCGCCCCGGCCGTCCCGTTCGCCGGGGGCGGAGCCTCCTCGGCGAGCGTGCCGAAGTTGCCGCAGCCGGGGCAGCGCCCGAGCCAGCGGCCCGTCGAGTAGCCGCACTCGGCGCAGGAGAAGTGAACGGCCTGGGTCTTTGCCATCGCGTCGAGTCTAGGAGCGCGGTCCGACGGAACCTGTGCCGGGCTCGCAACAAATGGGCGACATTGCTTCCTCGTCGATCGCCTGGCTCCCCGGCTCGGAGAGCTCCAAGACCGAGAAGTGGCCGTCAGTGCTCGGGTACGGTCTCGAGCGGAGCTGGCTCGCGCCGGCCCGCTGAGGCGATCAGGAGACCCGCGAGAATCGCGGCGGCGCCGACGAGCTGCAGCGGCGAGGGCCGCTCGTCGACGATCAGCGCCGCGAAGATCACCGCGAGCAGCGGCTGGAGCGTGAGCAGCACTGAAGTGCGCGCTGTGGGCAGCCGTCCCAACGAGACCGTGATCAGGAGCCAGCCCACGACCTGCGAGCTCAGCGCGAGCAGGATCAGCCAGGCCGTCGCTTCGAGCGAGGGCGTGAAGTCGAGGTTGCCGATCGCGAGCCCGATCGGGACGATGCAGATCGCGCTCGCGAGAGTCGCATCGTAGAGCGGGCCCGCCACGCGCCCGCGCTCCTCCGAGCCGCGCCGCATCGCGAGCAGGAAGCCCGAGTAGGCGATGCCCGTGAGCAGGCCGTAGATCGCCCCTAGCTTCGGGTTGCTCCCGTACGCGCCGTTCTCGAGGACGCCGGAGATGAGAAGGATCCCGAGCATCGCCACCGGGATCGCGGCTAGCGCGTTGCGGGCCGGCCGTTCCGCGAAGAGCGCCCACGCGAGAAGCCCGACGAGGACGACCTGCGTGTTGCCCAGCACCGTGGCCAGTCCGGCGCCGACGTACTCGATCGAGTAGTGCCAGAGGATCAGGTCGGCGGCGAAGAACGCGCCCGCTAGGTAGGCCGCCCGGCGAACCTGACGCGGGCGCCGCCCGAGCCGACCGTCCTCCCAAATCGCAAGGGCGAGGAGAAAGGGAAGCGCCCAGAAGCAGCGGTAGAACGCGCCGGTTGTGGGCGACACGTGCGACTCGCGAAAGAGGATCCCAGAAAAGGCGATCAGGAACGCGCCGGTGAGCACGCCGAGAGCGGGCCTTTCGCTGAACGCTCGCCGCACGCCCTGAGCCTACGTAGACTCGGGGCATGGCCGAGACGGTCGGCGGCAGCTGCCTCTGCGGAGGCGTGCAGTTCGAGGTCGAGCTCCCCTTCACACGGGCCGTCTACTGCCATTGCTCACGCTGCCGCAAGCACTCGGGCACGTTCGGGTCAATCGTCGGACACGTCCCGATGAGCCAGGTGCACGTGCTCCGGGGCGAGGAGCTGATCCGCGTCTTCGAGCCGCCGGGCGGGCGCGTGAAGGCGTTCTGCTCGGTCTGCGGGTCGAGCCTGTTCGGCGGCGCGTGGCCAAACGGCGAGATGGCTTCGATCCGGCTCGGGGCGTTCGACGACGATCCGCAAGTCCGGCCCATGCGCCACGCGTACGTCGATTCCCGCGCGCCCTGGGACGAGCTGCCCGACGACGGGCTCCCGCGCTACCCAGACGCGCCGCCGCCCAACGCGTAACCCGGCCGGTCAGAGGACCAGCCGCGGGCCGCGGCCGCGTTTGCCGCGGATCTGCCACGACCAGCGGCTGATACCGAGGACCCGCATCCGCCGAGCGCTGCCGACGATCCTGAACCTGAGCAGCTGCGTCGCCGCGGCGAGCATCGCCGTGTTGCCCTTCCAGACATGCGTGAGCTGTGTCCGAAAGCCTCGCTCTCGCGCCACGCGGAACGAGTAAGCGGCGAGGGCCAGCCCGATGCCCCGACCGCGGGCAGCTCGCGCCTCCGCCAGCAAGAAGCCGAAGCAGACGCCCGGGCTGTTCACTTCGACGTCCAGGCCGCCGCTTCCCGAGAGCAGGTCGACCGCCACGACCCGGTGGCCCACGCTCGCGACGAGCGCAATCGCACCCCGATCGACCTCCCGCTGAAATACCTTCGTCATGCGCCGGGCGTGGACCGGCGCCCAGAGGTCCGAAAGATCGGGGCGCTCCCCCGGGAGCAGAAGGCGAAACTCGATCCCGGGAGGCGGTGCGATTTCCGTCGAGATCTCCTCGTCGAGGCGGCGCTCGAGCAGGACATGCTGTGTGCGCGCGAAGAGAAAGCGCCTGGCGGGAGCGGCCATCCGAATCGCAGCCCAGGCAGCTCGGCCGGCCGAGCCCCGCCGCCGAAGCCGTTGCTCGAGTTGCTCCATCCGGCCGTGCAGTGCCGCGGAGTCCCCCTGCGCCGACAGAGTTGGGGCTGCCGCGGGCCTCGTGCTCCGCACGATCTCGGCCAGGTCGTTCACGGAAAGCGGCCCACGTTCGGTCCAGATGTCGTCTGAGAGCTCGACCCGGAAGGCTGCCTCGACGGCGCTCAGCAGGTTGACCAGCGCAAGCGAGTCGAGGCCCACGCCGAGCTCGCCCAACGGCTGGTCGAAAGGAATCTCGCGCTCGCTCCCGAGCAGGAGCTCGTCGCGGATGATCCGGGCGATTGCCCGCTCCACCGTCACCGGCTCAAGCGTCGAGGTCATCGACTCCCAGGCGGCTCGACTTCGCCGGCGGGACGTGAGAGCGAAACGACGGCGTAGACGACCTCCTCGTCGCGTCCGTCCGGGAATCCGATGACGGCGGCCTCTCTGACGGCGGGGTGACGCTCCAGCGTCGCCGAGACCTCGGTCGGCGAGACCTTCAGCCCGCCAATGTTGATCATCGCGTCGCGGCGGCCGACGAGGGTCAGGAAGCCATCGGAATCCATGCGGCCGATGTCTCCAGTGCGGAAGACGCCGTCCCTGAGCGGCGACCGGCCGTCCGGCGCGCCGAGAACGTAGCCGCGCGCAACTGCGGCGCTCGCCACGACGACCTCGCCCTCCGAGCCCGGCGGCACGGGACGCCCTTCCTCGACGAGGCTGACTTCGACTCCTGACATCGGCCTGCCCACCGAGGCCGGCCGAGCAGCCACCTCAGGCGGGAGGTGGGTCGTCACGGCGCCGGTCTCCGAGCTGCCATAGTGCTGGCAGATGGGAGCGCCGAAGCGGCCCCTGAACGCTGTGACGGTCTCCGGCGCCAGTGGAGCGGTGCACGAGAGGAGCCAGCGCACCCCCGAGAGGTCGGGCACTTTGTCGATTTGTGGCGTCAGGAAGGCTCGGTACTGGGCCGGCACGCCGAGGAAAGCCGCGACCCGATAGGCGAGCCTGCGCAATGTCCGGCGGGGCACGAAGGCGTCCTCGAGCACTAGCGTCGACCCGGAATAGAGAGTCGGAAGGACACCTAGATCGAAGCCATAGCTATGGAACAGCGGAACTCCGGAGAGGATTCGATCGCCTCGTCCGAGCTCGAGGGTCGTCGTGACGCTCTCCGCCTCGGCGAGCAGATTCTCGGCGCTCAAGGCGATGCCTTTCGGCTCCGCAGTAGATCCTGAGCTGAACTTGATGAGCACCTCGTCGCCGCTCGCCGGTCGAACATCGTCAGTGACTCTCGGCACCATGACGCGGAGCCCGTCCGCAGCAGAGGCGTGTGCGATCGGTATCGCCGCGGCAATCCTTGGCCCCGCCTCGGCCTCCGCGACGATGCTCGAGAGCCCGACTCCTTCCGCGATCGCCTTCAGCTCGGTCCGCCCGTACTGGGGCGGAAGGAGCGCGACGGTCGCGTCGAGGCGGCAGAGCGCGAGGAAGGCGGCTGGGAAGAGCGGCGAGTTGCCGAGCGCTAGACCGGCTACGCGGCCCTCGCGCACGCCGGACTCGAAGAACCGCGTCGCGAGCCCGTCAGCCTGATTCCAGAGCTCGCCGAACCCCAGCTCGACGCCCGCCGTCTCGACCGCGACCTGCTCCCCGAGGCTCCCGGTGCGAGCCTGAAACGCATCCCAGAGTTGCGACGAAGAGCCGGCCACGCGGTCACCGGCCCCTGGCCAAGTCGTGGGCTGCGTCTAGATCAGGCCGAACGCAAGGCCGATCAGCACCCAGATCAGCACCAAGGCGAGCAGGACCCAGAGCAGGAAGGCCGACTCGCTTACCGGGAGCCACTTGATCTCCACCTCTTCGACAAGGAACCAGGTTCGTCTCGTCCGACGGGCCTTCGGATCGCGTTCGACGACCTCGCCGCGCACGGCTCGAGCAGGGTCTTCGGTGCGGTTGCCCTCCGCATCGAAGTACGCCGTCTCGAGCACCGGCGGCTGCTCGCGCTGTCGCTTCCCAGCCATTGACTGCAGCGTGGAATCTTACTGCGGGCGCCCGCGGTCACCTCAGCGTCCTGGATGGAAGAGCAGTGCCGAGAATGTCTTCACGCAAATCGCGAGGTCGACCGTGAGATTCCGGTGACGCAGGTACCAGAGGTCGTAGGAGAGTCGGTCCGCGGCACTCTCGGAATCGGAGGCGTAGTCGCACCGCAGCTGGGCCCAGCCGGTGATGCCCGGCTTGATCAACACACGGCGGGCCTGAAAGGGAACCGTCGTCTCGAGGATGCGCACGAACTCCGGGCGTTCCGGGCGCGGGCCGACGATCGACATCTCACCCTTGAGCACATTCCAGAGCTGGGGGAGCTCGTCGAGGTGGGTCCTCCGAAGCACTCTGCCCGAGGGAGTCACGCGCGTGTCGTTCTCTTCGGCGTAGACGGGAGTTCCGGGCGCCTCGGCGTCCTCGTCCATCGTCCGGAACTTGAACATCGTGAATAGTCTGCCGCTCTCTCCGACTCGTACCTGTCGATAGATGATCCGCCCTGGAGTTCGGCGCACGAAGAGGACTATGAACGGCACGAGCGGCGCCGCGAACAGCATCCCCAGACCGGCGACGACGATGTCGAAGACGCGTTTTGCGAACCGGCTGTACGTCCGCTGGTGGAGGTGCAGGATGCTCATGAACCAGCCGGATGTCAGGTGCTGGAGGGGAACCCAGCCGAAGGCGTGCTCGAAAAAGTGCGTGACGCCGATGACCCTGAAGCCGCTCGAGGCCACGTCCAGCAGGGACTCCAGCGCTTTCTCCGACCCGTTGCCTTCTGCGAGGACGATCAGGTCCGGCCTCTGAGCCTCGACGATCTCAGAGAGGTCGGCGACGCCCCCGAGCACTGGGAGGGCAGCATCCGCGTCGTTCCGGGCGTGGTCGTCGACGACGCCCAACACCGTGAACGGAGCGTCCGGCGAATGCTCGGCGGTCTCGGCGATGTCTCTCGCCCAGCTGCTCGTTCCGACCACGAGCACGCGCCGTTTCGCCGCCACCTGCCGTCGCGAGACCGCTTCCCACACCGCCAACAGGCCGAAGACCGACACTGCCATCAGCGCGAGCGTCGAGGCCTGGAGATCCATCCCGGGCAGAGGGATCCAGAAGGTGAGGGCCGAGACGACGACCAGGCCGGTCAAGGTGCCTACGGCGGCGGGGACGGCGGGCCCCAACGTGAACGGGACGGCGCAGAACGCGCTCCGGATCGTGACGAACCAGACCGCAGTGACGAGCGCGGCGGCGGGGAGGGTGGCCGCGGGCGAGGAAGCGTCTGCCGCGGTGAGGAGAAGGACCGGGACCGCGATGGTGATCGCTCGACCGAGTTCGGCGACCCATCTCGCGTCGATCCGGTCGACGAGAGCCGGAATCGAAGGCGCGATCGGCCCACTGCGGGTGCGGACCGCGAGCCCTGATTCATGCATGGGAACCGCCAATCCCTCCTCCTCTCCCTCAGTCCATATACCCAAGTCGGCTCGCAACGAGCCCTTGACCCTTCTCCGGTCTGATATCCATGCTGGTCGGGTGCGTCACGTCGCGATCCTCGGTCCCCCGGGTGCCGGCAAGTCACGGCTCGCACGCGAGCTTTCCCGTGCGCTGGATCTACCGGTCGTTCACCTCGACCAGCTCTATTGGAAGCCCGGGTGGGTCCCGGCGACGCCCTCCGACTGGGAGGCCATCCAGCGGCGCGAGCGCGAGCGTGACTCGTGGGTGGTCGAGGGGCTCCAGGAGGAGCGGGCTATACCGGGCCCCTGGTTGGACCAGGCGGACACCATCGTGTTCCTCGACGTATCGCCCGTTGTCTGTACCTGGCGCATGGTGAAGCGGCGTCTGGACTCGAGGCCGGGTCCGGATCTGCCCGAAGACTGCGAGCCTGCGCCCCTGCACCGTGCCTTCCCAAAGGTCGTGCGTTTCCTCTGGCTGTACCGAAGCACGGTGCGCGCCGGTGTCCTCGCGGAGCTCGCTCGCCGCGGCGCGAGCCAGCAGGTGGCGGTGCTGCGCGGCGACGACGACGTGCGAGGGTTTCTGGCCAAGGCGACGGCTCAACAGGCAGCGCTTGGGGAATCTCTATTGGCGTGAGCGTGGCCACAGCCCTGACCGGACTGACGTTCGAGAAAATTTCAACGGAGGAGGAGTTCGCCGCACTCGGCGACTCGTGGAACGAACTCGTGCGCGCCATGCCGCGCCCTAGCCCACACCTCCTTCATCAATGGCTGCTCGCCTGGTGGCGGCACTACGGTACGGGCAACGAATTGGCCGTTCACGTCGCCCATCGCGGCAACGAGCTCGTCGGCGCGCTGCCTCTCTGCGTGCGGCGCCGACACGGGCTCCGCGTTCTCAGCTTCCTAGGCGCCGAGCAGATCGCGCTTGCAGACCTACTGCTTGCCGAGGACGAGGGAGCTGAGGTGGGAGCCGAGCTCGCGAAGCATGGGGCTTCGACAGGACACGACTTCGCCGACTTCCACGGCCTACCGTCTTCGAGCCGCTTCGCCGCCGCACTCGGCCCCTCCCGACTCGAGCTGATCGTCCGCGCCGAGGCGCCCGTGCTCGAGCTCAACGGCAGCGAGTGGGAGACCGTATACCGGACCCGCCTCTCGTCCAAGCACCGCGGTCTGCATCGTCGGCGCTGCCGTCAGCTCGCGCGGCTCGGGACGATCCAGACGACCGTGGCCCGGACGCGCGACGAGCTCGCACCGGCGCTCGAGGTGGCCTTCGAGCTACATGCCCTCCGTTGGCGCGGCAGACCGGACCGCTCCGGCTCAAGCTCGACGGACGACCGATTGCGTTCGTCTACTACCTCGCGCTCGAGGGCACTATGTACTGCTATCGGCTCGCCTTTGATCCCGAGTTCCAGCGCTTCTCCCCAGGTCTCGTGAACAGGTACGACGCACTGGAGAACGCCTTCGCCGAGGGCGTGACACGGGTCGAGTTTCTCGGCGGCATGGAGCGCTACAAGATGGAGCTCGCCGACCGGACGGAGCCGCTCTTCGAAGGGCTCGGGTTGCCACAGAGCCTCGCCGGCAGACTCGTGGTCTCAGGACGACTGAACGGAATCCGCCTGCGCAGGTATGTGAAGCGGTCGTCGGCGATCCGACACTTCTACTACGAAGGTCTTGCGCCGGCCCGGCGGCTCTTCCGCATCGGGACCGGGTCGTGAGCACCGCGTTTTATCTCGCAAAGGCGGGCAGCACGCGGGCCCGCTCGGCTGCATGGCTCATGCGCACGCGCGGTCGCCTCGACACGAGCGGCCTGCGGATCCTCTTCTACCACCGCGTCTCCGACGATAGGGACGCGCTCGCCGTTACGCCCAGTTCGTTCGCCGAGCAGATGGACTACCTGGCCTCTGAGGCGTACCGGGTCGTCGACGTCCTGTCCGCGATCGACCTCCTCGACTCGGGCAAGCCGCTCGCGCGAACCGTTGCCCTGACGTTCGACGACGGCTTCCTCGACGTCGGGGAGCA